>JAFGPU010000354.1 GCA_016936035.1 Acidimicrobiales bacterium | reverse complement strand
CCGGCGTGGTCAGGCGGGCAGCAGGCGTCGCAGCATGGGCACGTCCACCGCCGTCAGCGACGGCACGACCGCGTCGGTCAGCGTCGCGGGCACCTCGACGACGTGCGGCACCGCCAGCACGACGCAGCCCGCAGCCCGCGCCGAGCGGGCGCCCGTGGGCGAGTCCTCGATCGCGATGCAGCCACCTGGGTCGACGTCGAGTCGCGCTGCCGCCGCCAGGTACGGGTCGGGGTGGGGCTTGCCCCGCTCGACGTCGTCACCGGCGACCACCGCCGCGAACGTGCCGGGCGGGAGGAGGTCGACGACGGCGCCGGCCAACCGGCGCCACGACATCGTGACCAGGGCACAGGGGACGCCCTCGTCGACCAGCGCCCCCAGCAGGTCGAGCGCCCCGGGCCGCCAGGGCGGGTCGTCGGCCATCTGCTCGATGACCCGCTCCATCATGCTGGTGACGATGTCGGTCGCCGCCATGTCGACACCGCCGACGCGCTGGAGGTGGGCCGCGGCGTCGAGCAGGTCGAGGCCGACCAGCGCGAGCGCGTCGTCCCGGGTCCAGGTGCCGCCGTGGTCGGCGACCAGCTCGGTCTCGGCGCGGATCCAGTACGGCTCGGTGTCGACGAGGGTGCCGTCCATGTCCCACAGGACGGCGGCCGGCCAGCGGTCGGGGCGGGGACGGTGCCGGAGCGGCGTGGGGGCGGCAGTGAGGGAGGTCTCGTCGGTCATCGGGGCTCGGAGAGGGGGGCGTCAGGCAGGTCGTCGACTCTACCGACGCCCGGCCGGGACGGGTCGGGGCCGGAACGCGTCGGCGTGCTCGCTCACCCACCGGGCGAAGGTGCGGGGCGGGCGACCGGTGACCTGCTCGCCGCCGCGTCGCTACCCGGCGCCGTAGACGGGGGCCGGTGCCGGGGCGCGGGCCAACAGGTCGTCGACCACCGGGCCGAGCTCGGCCGGGTCCCAGCGGGCGCCCTTGTCGACCTCGGGGCCGTGCTGCCAGCCGTCGGCCACCGAGACCTTGCCGCCCTCGACCTCGAACACCCGGCCGGTGACGTGGGCCGACTGGGGCGATCCCAGCCACACCACCAGCGGTGCGACGTTCTCGGGCGCCATGGCGTCGAACGCGCCGGCGTCCTCGGGGGCGGCCATGGTGTCGGCGAACACCGTCTCGGTCATGCGCGTGCGCGCCGCCGGGGCGATGGCGTTGGCGGTGACCCCGTACCGGCCCATCTCGGCGGCCTGCACCAGGGTGAGCGTGGCGATGCCGGCCTTGGCGGCGCTGTAGGCCGCCTGGCCGACCGAGCCCAGCAGCCCGGCGCCCGACGACGTGTTGACGATGCGGGCGTCGACGGCCTCGCCGGCCTTGGCCTGCCCGCGCCAGTGCTCGGCCGCGCAGCGGGTGACGGCGAAGTGGCCCTTGAGGTGCACCCGGATGACCGCGTCCCACTCGTCCTCGCCGCATGAGACGAACATGCGGTCGCGGACGATGCCGGCGTTGTTGACGACGACATCGAGGCGTCCGAAGGCGTCCAGCGCGGTGCGCACCAGGTTCTCGGCGCCCTGCCAGTCGGCGACGTCGTCGCCGTTGACCACGGCCTCGCCGCCCGCGGCGACGATGTCGTCGACCACTTGCTGGGCGGGCGACCGCGAGCCGCCGGTGCCGTCGAGCTCGGCGCCGATGTCGTTGACGACCACCTTGGCGCCCTGGCGGGCGAACTCGAGGGCGTGGCCGCGGCCGATGCCGCGACCCGCGCCGGTGATGATGACGACGCGCCCGTCACAGATGCCGGTCATGCCGGGCATGATGGCACATGACCTGACGGACCGTCAGAAACCGAGGACCGTGGCAGCCCTGGTCGCCCGCGGACGTGGGCGTTCCCCGACCGGTCGGGCATGATCGGCGGCGACACGGGCCACCTCCGGCGCCGTCACACACGAAGGGACCACCGCATGCGCTACGGCGTCACCATGTTCGCCACCGACGTGTCGATCGACGTGGTCGAACTGGGCCGGGCCGTCGAGGAGCGGGGCCTCGACTCGCTGTGGCTGCCCGAGCACACCCACATCCCCACCAGCCGCAGGACGCCGCACCCGAGCGGGTCCGAGTTGCCCGAGAAGTACAAGCGCTCGCTCGACCCCCTCGTGGCGCTGGCGGCCGTGGCCAGCGCCACCACCACGCTGCGGCTCGGCACCGGCATCCTGCTGCCGGCCCAGCGCGACCCGATCGTCACCGCCAAGGCGGTCGCCTCGCTCGACCACGTGTCGGGCGGCCGGGTGGCCCTCGGCGTGGGCTACGGGTGGAACGAGGACGAGATGGCCGACCACGGGGTCGCCTACCGGGCCCGGCGGGCGGTGGCGCGCGAGCACGTGCTGGCGATGCAGGCCCTGTGGCACGACGACGAGGCGTCGTTCAGCGGCGAGCACGTGCAGTTCCCGCCCTCGTGGTCGTGGCCCAAGCCCGCCCAGCACGACCGCGAGGGACGTCCGGCGGTGCCGGTGCTGCTCGGCGGCGGTGCGGGCCCCAAGCTCTTCGCCCACGCGGTCGAGTACGCGGACGGGTGGATGCCGATCGGCGGCGCCGGGCTGTCGACGGCCCTGCCCACGCTGCGGGCCGCGCTCGAGGACGCCGGCCGCGATCCCCGTCACTTCGAGGTGGTGCCGTTCGCGTCGATCCCCGACCGCGGCAAGCTCGACCACTACCGCAGCCTCGACGTCACCGAGGTGGTGTTCGACCTCCCGTCGGCACCCCGCGACGAGGTGCTGCCGCTGCTCGACCGCTTCGCCGCGATCGTCGGCGAGCACCAGGACGGGCGATCCGATGCGTGACGGCCGCGTGCGCGGCGACGGGCCCTCGGCACCCGGGGCGTGCGGGCGTCCGGCCACAGCGCCGACTCTCGACAGGTGACCGGTGGAGAGCGCGCTCCACATCGCTCCCGCCGGCTTCGCCGTCGTGCTCGTCGTCGTCGCCGTGGGCGCCGCGGTGCAGGGAGCGGTCGGGTTCGGGGCCAACCTGCTGGCGGCGCCCGTTCTCGCCGTGGTCGAGCCCCAGGCCCTGCCCGCGACCCTCATGCTGCTCATCCTCCCGCTGGCGGTCGCCATGGGCCGGCGCGAGCCCCACGGCGTCGACTGGTGGGCGGTCGGCTGGCTCATGGCCGGCCGGCTCCCCGGAACGCTGGCCGGTGCGCTGGTGGTGGCCGTTGTGGCCGCCGACACGCTGTCGGTGCTCGCGGGGCTGGCCGTCCTGGCGGCGGTGGCGACGAGCCTGTTCACGACGACGGTGCCGGTCACCCGCGCCACCACCTTCGTCACCGGGGTGGCGTCGGGCGCCATGGGCACCGCCACGTCGATCGGCGGCCCGCCTCTCGCCCTGCTGTACCAGCACCGCGAGGGCCACGTGCTGCGGGGCACGCTCGCCGCGGTGTTCGGCCTCGGCACCGTGCTCTCGCTCGTGGTGCTGGCGGCCACGGGCGCGGTCGCCGGGTGGCACGTCGGGCTGGCGCTCGCCCTGCTGCCGGGCACCGCGTGCGGCATCGTCGCGAGCGGGCCCCTCGCCCGCACGCTCGACGGCGCCTGGTTGCGGCCGGCGGTGCTGGCCGTCGCTGCGGTCGCGGCCGCCGCCGCCGTGATCCGCGGCCTCGCCTGACGCTGCCGGTGGGCGGCGTCAGGGTACGAGAACGACCGTCCCGGTGGGCCGGCGTCAGGGCGGGAGCACGATCTTGCCGGTGCCCCGGCGTCAGGGCACGAGCACGATCTTGCCGGTGACCCGGCGTCCCTCGAGGTCGGCCAGGGCCTCGGCGGCCTTCTCGAGCGGGTACGTCGACGGCTCCGGCGGGAGGAGGCTGCCCGCCTCCACGGCCGTCATCAACTCCCTTGTGAGCGCGTGGTTCTCCTCCGGGTTGTGCATGGCCCACGCGCCCCAGTCGACACCCACGACCGTCCGGTTGTTGAGCAGCACCTGGTTGGCGGGCAGGCGGGGGATCTCGCCGCTCGCGAAGCCGATGACCAGATGGCGCCCGCCCACCGTGAGCGCCCGCAGGGCCTGCTCGGCGTGGGTGCCGCCGACGGGGTCGAACACGATGTCGACGCCGTCGTCCGACAGCTCGCGGGCGCGCGCCTTGAGGTCGTCGGTCTCGTAGTCGATCGTGTGCTCCGCGCCGGCGGCGCGGGCGGCATCGAGCTTGGCACCGGTCGAGGCGGCGGCGATGGTGCGCAGCTCCATGGCGCGGGCCACGTCCAGCGCGGCCAGGCCGACGCCACCGCCCGCGCCCAGCACCAGCAGCCACTCGCCCGCCACCGCGGCGGTCCGCCTCGTCAGGGCGAACAAGGCCGTCGAGTACGACTGCAGCATGGCGGCCGCCTGGGTGAAGCTCAACGCCGACGGCAGCGGGATCACCGACGTGGCCGGCGCGGCGACCTGCTCGGCATAGCCCCCCAGCCCCACGGAGGCGAGCACCCGGTCGCCCACCGCGATGCCGTCGACCTCGTCGCCGACTGCGGTCACCTCGCCCGCCACCTCGCTGCCGGGGCTGAAGGGCACTGGCGGCCGTATCTGGTAGCGGCCCTGCACGAACAGGGCGTCGACGTAGTTCACGCCTGCGGCCCGGACGGCGACGACCACCTGGTGCGGGGCCGGCAACAGGTCGGGACCGTCCTCGACGGCGAGCTGGTCGAGGGGAGCGAAGTCGAAGCAGACGATGCGGCGCATGAGGCATCTTGGTTACCCGCGGGTACGGGTGGCCAACCATGGCGGGTCGACCGACCAGGATGGGGGCGTGGACCCGGTCGACGACTACCGCGCCCTCAACGATCCGGTGCGGCGCCGGCAGGTCGAGCGCCGGGGTGGGTACTTCGTGGTCGAGGGCGCCTTCGCCCTCGAGGCCCTGCTCGACTCGCGGTATCCCATCCGGTCGGTGCTCGTCACCGAGCGCCGCGCCGCGCGCGTGCGCGCCCTCGTCGACGGGCGGGCGCCGGTGCACGTGCGGTCGGACGACGAGGTCGCGGCCATCGCCGGCTTCGCGTTCCACCGGGGTGTGCTGGCGGCCGCCGACCGCCTGCCGCTACCGCAGGTGGCCGACATCGTGGCGCGCGCCCGGTTGGTCGCGGTGGTCGAAGCGGTCGGCGACCACGAGAACCTCGGCGCGCTGTTCCGCAACGCCGCCGCCTTCGGCGTCGACGCCGTGCTGCTCGACCCCACCACCGCGGACCCGCTGTACCGGCGCAGCGTCCGCGTGTCGCTCGGTCACGTGCTGCGGGTGCCGTGGACCCGGGTCGGTCCGCTGCCCGCGGGCCTCGAGGCACTGACGTCGCGCCGGTTCGAGGTCGCGGCGCTCACACCGTCGCGGGACGCGCAGCCGATCGAGGCGTACGCGGCCGAGGTCACCGCCCGCCGGCAGGCCGCGGCGCGGGCTGCCGGCCCCCCGGGGGAGGCGCCGACCGGCGGGGTGCGCGTGGCGCTGGTCGTCGGCGCCGAGGGTCCGGGACTGTCGGCCGCGACCCTGGCGGCGGCCGACCGGACGGTGCGCATCGCCATGGCGCCCGGGGTCGACTCGTTGAACGTGGCGACGGCGGCGGCCATCGCCTTCCACCGCCTGGCGTAGCCCACCGGGCCAGCCGGGCAACCCCCGGCCAGCCAGCCGGCCACCCCGAGGCAGCCGGGCCATCGGGCCCCCTGCCGGCGGGCGCGCCGCCGTGCCGCTGCGTTGGCGGCCGGCCCCCGCTGCACCGCTACGGTCTGGGGATGCGCGGCATCCTTCTCGCCGGCGGCACCGGGTCGCGGCTCTGGCCGGTCACCCAGGCCGTGTCGAAGCAGCTCATGCCGGTCTTCGACAAGCCGATGGTGTACTACCCGCTGTCGACCCTGATCATGGCCGGCATCCGAGAGGTGCTCGTCATCACCACCCCCGAGGACCAGGCCCAGTTCCAGCGGTTGCTCGGCGACGGATCCCGTCTCGGGATGCAGCTCAGCTACGTTTCCCAGGCCCGTCCCGAGGGCATCGCCCAGGCCTTCCTGCTCGGCGAGGAGTTCATCGGCGACGAGCCGGTGGCGCTCATCCTGGGCGACAACATCTTCCACGGCGTCGGCCTGGGGCGACGGCTGCGCGACGACGCCGGCGCCGACTTCACCGGCGGTCGCGTCTTCGCGTACGCGGTGGCCGACCCGTCGGCCTACGGCGTCGTCGAGTTCGACGACGGCGGCAGGGTCATCTCCATCGAGGAGAAGCCGGCGACGCCCAAGTCGCGCTACGCGGTGCCGGGCCTGTACTTCTACGACAACCGTGTCGTCGACATCGCCCGCAAGCTGCAGCCCAGCGCCCGGGGCGAGCTCGAGATCACCGGCGTCAACGCCGCCTACCTGGACGAGGGCGAGCTGCGGGTGTCGGTGCTCGACCGGGGCACCGCCTGGCTCGACACCGGGACGTTCACCTCGCTG
>JAFGPU010000353.1 GCA_016936035.1 Acidimicrobiales bacterium | reverse complement strand
CGGCGCATCGCCCGCGAACTGCACGACCTCGCGGGCCACACGCTGGCGGCGATGGTGCTGCACGTGACGGGAGCCCGGCACGTGCTCCGCCGCGATCTGGACGAGGCCGAGGCCGCCCTGCACGACGCCGAGGCGGTGGGTCGGTCCAGCCTCGACCAGATCCGGGCCACGGTCGCCGCACTGCGCGCCGACGAGCGCGGCACCGACCCGGTGCTCCCGGGCTCGGCGGACCTGTCCGATCTGGTGGCGGGCTACGCCCGCGCCGGCCTCGTCATCGAGGGCGACATCGCGGCCGCGGCGGCCTCGGTCGACGGGCCTGTCGGGGTCGCTGTCCACCGGATCGCTCGCGAGGCGCTGGCCAACGTCGCCCGGCACGCGCCAGGCAACCGGGTCGAGGTCCGGTTGTCCGCGTCCGGCGACGACCTCCTCCTGGTCGTCGTCGATCGCGGGCGGCCCGCGGCTACGCCCGATGCCAGCCGGACGCACTTCGGGCTCATCGGCATGGCCGAGCGGGCCCGGGCGCTGGGTGGCGACCTCCACGCCGGGCCCACGGACGACGGCTGGCAGGTGGCTGCGACGCTGCCGCTGGTGCGATCTCGACGGTCTCGTCCGGAGCAGGCGGCCCGATGATCCGCGCCGTCGTCGTCGACGACCAGGCCCTCATCCGGGTGGGTGTCACGCGCATCCTGGGTCCCGACGACGGCTTCGACGTGGTCGCCGAGTGCGAGGACGGCGACGAGGTCGTCGACGCGGTCGCCGAGCACCGCCCCGACGTCGTCTTGATGGACGTCCGGATGCGGCGAGTCGACGGCGTGTCGGCGATCCGGGCGCTTGTGGCGACCGGCGAGGCGCCCCCGATCCTGGTCCTCACGACGTTCGACGACGACGACGTGCTCTGGGGCGCCCTCGACGCCGGGGCCGCCGGGTTCGTCCTCAAGGACGCCACCGCCGAGGACCTGATCGCCGCCACCCGGGCGGTGGCGGGCGGCGGTGCGTGGCTCGACCCCAAGGTCGCGCCCCGGGTGCTCGAGGCGTTCCGGGCCAACGTTCGGCCCCGCCTGGCCGAGGCAGCCCGGCTCGACGCGCTGACCGAGCGCGAACACGACGTGCTGCGCCAGATGGCCACCGGGGCGACGAACGCCGAGATCGCGCGGACGCTCGTCGTGAGCGAAGCGACCGTCAAGACCCACGTGGGGTCGATCTTCGCCAAGCTCGGGGCCCGCGACCGCGCCGCGGCGATCGTGTTCGCCTACGAGCACGGCATCGTCGACCCCCGCCCCGAGCCCACCTGACCGCCCCGTCGGTCCACCCCAGGGACCAGCCGGAGGTCCGACCGCCGGGCGATGCGCCCGGGGCCGGCGACCGTCACGCTCCGACCATGAGCGTGACCATGACCCCGGCGGCGGGAGCCGCCCACCGAACCGGAGCCGGCGGCGATGCCGTCGTCGCCGTCCACGACCTCGTCAAGCGGTACGGCGCGGACGAGGTGATCCGCGGCGTGTCGTTCGACGTGCGCCGAGGCGAGCTGTTCGGGCTCCTCGGCACCAACGGCGCCGGCAAGACGACGACCGTCGAGATCCTCCAGGGCCTCCGCCGGGCGACCGGCGGAATCGTCCAGGTGCTCGGCCTCGACCCGGGGGCCCAGGGCGATCGGCTCCGCCAGCGGGTCGGGGCCCAGCTCCAAGGTGCGGCGCTGCCCGACCGCCTGCGGGTGGGCGAGGCGCTCCGCTTGTTCGCCTCGCTGCACCCGCGGCCGCGGCCGATCGCCGAGCTGGTGGACGAGTGGGACCTCGGGCGGCTCCTGCGGCGGCCCTTCGCCGGCCTGTCGGGGGGCGAGCGCCAACGCCTGTTCGTCGCGCTCGCCCTCGTCGCCCGGCCCGAGGTGGTCTTCCTCGACGAGTTGACCCAGAACCTCGACCCGGTCGCCCGCCGCCGCACGTGGGAGGTCGTTCGCCGCGTGCGCGACGCCGGCACCACGGTCGTGCTCGTGACGCACGACGTCGAGGAGGCGGAGCAGGTCTGCGACCGCCTGGTCGTGCTGCACCGGGGCCGCGTCGTCGCCGACGGCACGCCGCGATCGATCGTGGAGTCGCTCGGGGGCGCGGCCACCGTGCGGTTCACCGACGGCGAGCTCGACGTTCGCACGCTGCGGAACCTGCCCGGGGTCCGGACCGTTCAGCGACACGGGCCCGAGGTGCACGTCACCGGGTCCGGCCCCGTCCTCGCCCACGTCGGCGCGCACCTCGTGGCCGCCGGGCGACCGCCCTGCGACCTCCGGATCGAGCGCCCGTCGCTCGAGGACCGGTTCGTCGCCCTCACGGAGGAGAACTGACCATGACGCTCACCACCACCACGCCCGACACGGCCGCCACGCCGACGACGGCCGCCACCGCCAGCGCCGGCAGACCGCTCGACGGGTTGCGCACCACGGCGCGGGTCGCCGCGCTGGAGCTGCGCCTGTTCGTGCGGGAGCCGGTGATGCTCGTCGGGCTCGTCGCCTTCCCGGCGGTCACCGTCCTGGTGCTCGCCGGTGTGTTCGGCACGAGCCCCGACCCCGAGTTCGCCGGGGTGCGCCCGAGCGAGCACTACGTCGTCGGCTATGTGGGCGTCGTGCTCGCCCACATGGGGCTGGTCGCCCTGCCCGTCCACGTGGCGTCGCGCCGGGAGCAAGGGGTGATCCGTCGCTACCGGGCGTCCGGCGTGAGCGGCGCATCGATGCTTGCCTGCCACGCGGTCGTGGGTGTCGCCCTCGGCGTCGCCGCGGGAGCCATCGTGCTCGCCGCCGGCGGGGCCGCCTACGGCCTTCCGAGGCCCGAGGACCCCTGGGCGGTCGTGGGCTGGGCCGGCGCTGGTCTGGGCTGCTTCGTCGCCCTCGGCATCGCCCTGGGCACGCTCCTGCCCGGCAGCCGCGCCGCGAATGCGGTGGGCAACCTGCTCTTCGTCCCCATGTTCCTGCTCGGCGGCGGCGGGCCGCCTCGCGACGTGATGACCGGGCCGATGCAGGCGATATCGGACGCGTTGCCGCTGAGCCACGTCATCGGGGGCCTGCGCATGTCATGGCTCGGTGCCACCGACGACCCCCGGGCGCTCTGGTGGACGATGGCCGTGACCGCAGCCGCCGTGGCCCTGGCGTTCCGCTCGGCGCGCCGCCGTGTCGGCTGAAACTGCGCGTGGCCTGTGAGTCGGCGCGCGGAACATCTCGGGTCGCTCAGCGATCAAGCTTGGATGTGATGACCGAAACCCGAGCTGGGGCGGGCGTCGACGAGTTCACGCTCGTCTATCGCGCCGAGCGCAACCGGCTGCGCCGGGTGGCGTACCTGATGACCGGGCAGAGCGCAGTGGCCGAGGAGCTGGTGCACGACGCCTTCGTGCGGCTGCACCAGAAATGGGCCAAGGTCGACGTTCCCGCTGCGTACCTGCGCACGACGCTCGTCCGGCTGTGCCTCGCCTGGCGCGATCGCACGGCGATGGGACAGGCCCGCGAACCGCGGACGGCCGACCGGGTCGAGCCGCCCGAGATCGACGAGACCTGGGACCTGCTGGCGAGACTTCCCCGTGACCAGCGGGTGGCGCTGGTGCTCCGCTACTACGAGGACCTGCCCGTCGCCGAGATCGCCCGGGTGATGGGGTGCCGCCCGGCCACCGCTCGCACCCGCATCCACCGCGCCCTGGCCAAGCTGCGCGAGGAGATGACGCCGTGAGCGACCCGACGACACCCACGCGCGACGGGGCGGAGGACCTGGTCCGCCGCACCCTCGCTGTCCGTGCCGAGGACATGGCTCCCGGGGACCCAGCCGGTGCGCCGCCCGACCTCGATCGGGTCGGCCCCATCGCGCCCGGACGTCTCGGCCGGAGCCGCCGTTCGGTCCTGCTGGCGGCGGCGGTCGTCGTCGTGGCCGCTGCCACCGCCGGCGTCGCGCTGGCGGCCCGGGTCGGCGACGGTGAGGCCGGGCGACTGACCACCGTCGCCGAGCAGCCGCCGTCGGGCGGGGCGCAGGTTGCCGCCATCACCGCTCCTCGGGCACTCGTCGACGCCCTGCGCGTCGAGCGGAACGTGGCCGTGACCACGCTGTTGGGTCTCGAGGGTGCGATCGCGCTGCCCGTGAGCGGCACGACGCAGGCGCGGAGCGACACCGATGCGGTACTCGCGACCTTCGAGGCGTTCGTCGCCACGTCGGCCGCCGGGTCGGCGTACCAGTCCGGCCTGGACGGCCTGGACGGCCTGGACGGCCTGCGCCGCGACATCGACTCGTACACCGGCCCCGGCAGCCTGAACGACCTCGACATCGCGCAGGACGTCTCCGATCGGTACGCCGGGCTCGTCGCCGGGGTGCTGGACGATCAGCAGGCGTACGCCCTGACGATCGACGACCCGGTCGTGCGCACAGGCGCCGTGGCGTACGGAGAGGGGCTGCGGCTCGGCGAGCAGACCACGCAGCTCGTGCAGGCCTCGCTGCTGGCCGTGGTCGTGCCCGGCCCCGAGTCGTTCGCCGAGGCCGCCCGGCTGCATGCCGAGGTGCAAGGGACTCTGGACACGCTGGTGGCCGTGACCGCCGGCACCCCCTTCGCGGGAGCCACGACAACGCTGGTGGACGAGGTCGAGCAAACGGGCCTGATCGAGGCCGCTGAAAGGGCCATCGAGGGTGCCGGTGACGTCACGGTCCTCTTGGGCACCGTCGACCTGCAGCAGGGCCAGGGCTGGCCGGCGTTCCTCGACAGCGTCGAGGAGATCCTGGTCGCGGAGAGCTGACGGCCCGCGCTGGATGCCCAGGACGGTGCACAGGGGAGAGCGGCCCCAGCACGGTCACCGGGTCACGGGAGCGACCCTCGCAGCCCAGGCCATGATGGCGTCGTGCTCGACACCGGGGACCGATTGGCCATTCACGAGTTGCTCGCGCTGTACGGCCACCTGGTCGACGAGCGGAGGTGGGACGAGCT
>JAFGPU010000352.1 GCA_016936035.1 Acidimicrobiales bacterium | reverse complement strand
GACGTGGTGCAGCTGCAGGACACCGACGCCGGCGCCGAGGTCATCCACATGGCCGAGAACGGCTTCTGCGCCCACGGCGAGCAGGAGAAGATGCTGGCCGAGGGCGCCACCGAGATCGGCGGGCCGCTACCGGTCAACACCGACGGCGGCCTCATCGCCAACGGCGAGCCCATCGGCGCCTCGGGCCTGCGCCAGGTGCACGAGCTGGTGCTCCAGCTGCGGGGCGCGGCCGGCGAGCGCCAGGTGCCCGGCGAGCCCAAGGTGGGCTACGCCCAGCTCTACGGCGCCCCCGGCACCGCCGGCGTGTCGATCCTGTCGACCTGACAGAGCGCCGTACCAGCTCAAAGTGTAGGGGCTTGAAGACGTTCCGTCCCGCCTGACACAGTGGCCGCACCCCGGACGGGGGTTGGGGTCACCGCAGGGAGGTCAGCAGGATGAAGCTTCGTGACGCGCGCGCCCAGGCGCGCCCGGACTCGGCTGAGAAGCGATCGCGGCGAGCACGCAAGGTCGCCGCGGGGAGCGCTGTTGCGTTGGGCATGACAGCTGTTGGTGCCGTCGTATCTCCGGCAACCGCCGGGGCGCAGACGTGCAAAGCATCCACTCATGACCACGATGCGTATACTGTGTCCGACGGAACGTACACGTACGGCTTCGCGTCGTCCTACCAGACGAAGGGCGCCAACGGCTGCTACGACACCAACGTGTCCTGGGCGTCACAGCCGGGCTACATGCGGGGCCGCTACGTCAACGCCTCTGGTGCGATCGTGTGGGGCAACGCGACGGCGTATGTGCAGTCCGGCACACAGAGCCCCTGGAAGGTGATCATCTCCAACCTCACGTCCGGTCGGCGGTTCAACCACGGCCATCACCTCCAGCTCTTCGCGACGACGACCTGGCGGTACTAGAGATCCACGACGTGGTCGGGGCCGGGCGGCCGGGACGCACCGTTCCGACCGCCCGGTCCGCACCACCTCCGAGGAACGACGAGCTACTTTGACGAGAACCGCTGGGGGCAAACGGAAGACCATGCGCACGAAGCGCTACCTGATGGTGCAGGCCGCGGTGCTGCTCGCGCTCGTCGCCTGCACCTCCGAGTCCGACGGCGGCGCCGGCGCCGACGTACCCGCCGCGGGCGGTGACGTCGACGGGGTCGTCGCCAACGCCGTGGCGCCGCACGACTACGACTCGGCGATCGACGAGGTGGTCGTCGTCCACGTGCTCCGCGAGCAGGTGGACGCCTACCTCGCCGAGTGCGTCACCCGCCGGGGTGGCGTGTCGTCCTACGAGGCGACACCGCCCCCCGACCGGGAGTCCATCACCGAGGAGGAGGCACTGGGCGACTTCCCCAACCTCGCGCTGCTGCGCGAGCGGGGCCGCACCCTGACGGTGACGGAGCCCCCACCGGGCATCTCGCGCGACGACTACGCCACCGACGACGAGTACTACACCGCCATCGAGATGGCGACAGCGGACCGCGTCTACACCGACGACGAGCGCGAGCTGCTCGATGAGTGCACGGCCGAGGCCGACTTCGCCGAGGTGAGCGAGCCGAACGACCTCTACCAGGGCATGCGCAGCGCCTGGTTCGACGATCTGCGCGAGATCGACAGCGCGGCCGAGGTGGACGACCTGCGTGACGAGTTCCGCGACTGCGTGGTCGCCGGCGGGATGAGCCCTGCTCCCGAGCTGAACGAGATCACGTTCTGGGCCTACGTCGACGGTGAGAACATGGCGCTCCCCGACGTCGACGCCCAGCGGGCCAACAGCCGTGACCGCGGGATGCTGTTCGCCGACTGTGCGGCCGACATCTACGAGGTGAAGGACCGGCTCCGCCGCGAGGCGCACGACGCCTTCGTCGAGGAGCACGAGGACGACATCGCCCGGCTGTCCGACTACCTGTACGGCGAAGGCCGTCTCGACGCCGACGGGTAGGGCCATGGAGATCACGATCAACACGCTCACCTGGGACGAGTTCGCGGCCCAGGTCTCGGCGCTCGTCCCCGGCGAGGAGTGCACGCCCGGCAGGGCGTTGCGCGACCTTCCCGCCTACAAGCGCATCCGGGTCACGCGCTGGCTGGCCGACTTCTTCGTGGAGCCGACGCCCCTGGCGGTGGTCGAGCAGTTCGCCACCCTGGGTGCGGCGCACGAGTGGTTGCAGGCCGCCCTGGCCGCCGGCGAGGTCCCCCGTGAGGGCCCCGCCACCGAGGCCGGGTCGGGCACCTCGACCCGGGTGCGGCTGCGGCCGATCCTCGACCACGACATCGTGCCCCTGTACCTGGCGTCGTTCGACCCGGCCAACGCCGCGCAGTGGCGCTACCGGGGGCGCACGCTGCCGATGGACGAGTTCGTGTCGACGCTGTTCGGCGGGGTCATCGCCCAGTTCATGGTGGAGATGGTCGACACCGGGGAACCGGTCGGGCTGGTGGCGGCCTACGACGAGAACCGGTCGGGGCTCAACTGCAAGCTGGCCTTCCTGCGCTGCGGCCCGCGGGTGCACGGTGACGCCGCCGCGGTGTTCGAGGGCCTGGCGCTCTTCATCAGCTACCTCTTCGACAACTTCCCCTTCCGCAAGCTGTTCGCCGAGGTGCCCGCCTACAACATGAGCCTGTTCGCCGACGACTTCGCCGACCACGAGGGCGTGCTCAAGGAGTTCCTCTTCCACAAGGGCGAGTTCGTCGACCTGCACTACGTGTCGATCGCCCGCGACAGGTGGGCCGAGCTCGCCACCCAGACCGGCTGGTGACCCGCCGCCAGCGGTCGCGGCTCGCCATCGGCGCGGCCTCGGTGGTCGCGGTGCTGGCCGGGCTGTGGGCCCTCTCGTCACGGTCGGTCTCGCCCGAGCAGCGGCTGGCCGAGGCCGAGCCGCCGCCGGCGGCGACGGTCGACCTCGAGGTCGAGCGCCGGGCGCTGGCCGACACGATCCTGGTGCGCGGCCAGGTGGCGGTGCGCGACGAGATCGACGTGATGGCGCCCGGTGCGGCGGCGGCCGGCGGCGAGGGCGCGACGCCCAGCGTGGCCATCGTCGGCGACCTGCCGTACCCGGTCGGTGCCGAGGTCCCCCCGGGCGGGGTGGCGGCGGTGGTGTCCGACCGGCCCGTCATCGTGGTGCCCATGAGCCTGCCCATGCACCGCTCGCTCTCCCCCGGTGCGGAGGGCCCCGACGTCGAGCGGTTGCAGCAGTCCCTGGTCGAACTGGGCTACGGGGTGACGGTGGACGGCACGTTCGGCCCCGGCACGCAGGAGGCCGTGCGCCGGCTCTACCAGGACCGGGGTTTCGAGCCGTTGACCACCGGGCCCGAGCTGGACGACGCGGTGACCGCAGCCCAGGACGGGGCCGAAGCTGCTGCGTCGGTGCTGCACCAGGCCGAGCAGGCCTGGAACGCGGCGGTGGCGAGCGGCGACCCGGCCCAGACCGCGGCCGCCGAGCAGCCGCTCGCCGACGCCCAGGCGGCGTCCGCCGCCGCGGCCCAGGCGCTGTCCGAGGCGCAGGCACAGGTGGGCGTCGTGGTGCCCCTCGGCGAGCTGGTCGGCATCGGCGAGTTCCCCGTGGTGGTCGCCGAGCTCCCCGTGGCGGTCGGCCAGGTGGCGGCCGAAGGCGCCGTCGTGGTGCTGTCGCCCTCCGACCTCGTGGTGCAGGCCCAGGTCGACCCGACCCGGTCGTCGTTGTTGCGACCGGGCATCACCGGCACGGCGGCCGTCGAGGGTGACGACACGCGCTTCGACGTCGTCGTCGCCGAGGCGGGCGGCGCCGGCGGCAGCGAGGGCGGCGAGGGAGACCCGACGGCCGCGGCCTCGGCGACCGCCGCCGTGACGACGTTCTCACCCACGGCCCCCCTCCCCGCCGACCTGCTGGGGCGGACGGTGACGGTCGAGGTGGTGCTGGCCGCCAGCGACGGCGAGGTGCTGGCGGTGCCCACGGGCGCGGTGCGCGCCGACGGCGACGGCGAGTACCTGATGGTTGTGGGCGACGACGGCGAGACCCACAAGGTGCGGTTCACCCCCGGCATCGCCATCGGGGGCTGGGTCGAGATCACCGATCCCGCCGAGCCGCTCGACGCCGGCGACGTCGTGCGGGCCGGGTGAGGCCGTGAGCGGCTCGGGTGCCATCGTGACGTGTGCCGGCGTGTCGAAGACCTACGGCGAGGGCGTCGCCCGTGTCGAGGCCCTGAAGGGGGCGTCGTTCGCGGTGGGCCGCGGTGAGCAGGTCGCGGTGTGCGGGCCGTCGGGGTCGGGGAAGTCGACGCTGATGAACGTGCTCGGGCTGCTCGACGTGCCCACCGAGGGCAGCTACGAGCTGCTGGGCATCGACGTCTCCGCGCTGGGCGAGCCGGGTCGCGCCGGCCTGCGCTCGCGGGTGATCGGGTTCGTGTTCCAGTCCTTCCACCTGCTCGGGGCCCGCAGCGCCGCGGAGAACGTCGAGCTGGCCCTGCTCTACTCGGCGGTGCCCCGCCGGCACCGGTCCGCGGTGGCCCGCGAGACCCTCGCCCGGGTGGGCCTGGCGCACCGGGCCGACGCGGACGTGACCACGCTGTCGGGCGGCGAGCGCCAGCGGGTGGCTATCGCCCGGGCCATCGCTCACGGCCCCGAGCTGCTGCTGGCCGACGAGCCGACCGGCAACCTCGACACGGCCACCAGCGACCAGGTGCTGTCCGTGCTCGACGACCTCAACACCGGCGACGGCCTCACCCAGATCGTGGTCACCCACAGCGAGGCCCTGGCCGCCAGGATCGGCCGCCGCCTCGACGTCCTCGACGGCGTCGTCACCGACTCCGCGGGCGTGGCCGCCGCCGGCCGCGCCGACGGGGGCTGACCGGTCCCATGGGCGAGACGCCCGTCGAGCACGCCGAGCCCGCTGAGGCCGAGCCCGGGGCAGGGGTGCCCGCCCCCACCAGCCCGGCCGGGCCTGCGGCGACCGGGCACGGCGCCACCGGGCACAGCGCGTCCGGCAGGGTGACCCGAGCCCGCCGCCGGCGCCGGGCCGTCACGCTCCGGATGGGCTGGCGCGGGCGGCGGGAGCCGACCCGGGCCGATCCCAGCCGCCTGCGCGCGCTCGACGTCGTCCACGAGTCGTGGCTCGAGCTGTCGCGGCGCCCGCTGCGCACCGTCCTCACCGGGCTCGGGGTCGCCTTGGGCACCGGCGCGGTCATCGCCACGCAGGGGCTGGTGTCGACCGTCCGCTATCAGGTGTCCGACGAGTTCGACGCCCAGCTCGCCACCCAGGTGGAGGTGCGCCTGCGCTCGGCGGTGGGGGACGAGCCGGTCGGCGCCGTGGCCACGCCCGACGCCGGGGCCGGGTTCCCACCCTCGGCCGGCGACCTCGACCGGGTGGCGGCGCTGTCGGGCGTCGAGGGCGTCGCGGTGCTGCGCGACTCGCAGCAGGAAGTGCCGGTCGGGCTGGCCCGCGTGACCGACCGCACGACGGCGGGCGAGGCGGCCTACGTCCGTGGCGTCGACGCCGCCGGGCTGGAGGCGGTGGGCGCCCGCATCACCGGGCAGGCCTGGTCGAGCTGGCACGACGCCACCGGCCAACGGGTGGCGCTGCTCGGCCGCCGGACCGCCGACGAGCTCGGCCTGGGCGAGGTGCGACCCGGCGACCAGGTGTTCGTCGATGGCCTCGGCTTCACGCTGCTCGGCATCGTCGAGGACGGCGGCCGCGCCCGTGGCCTGGCCAACGGCGTCGTCGTGCCGGCCACCGCCACCGGTCACTTCCTGATGAGCGAGGAGCGCGACCGCGTCCTGGTGGTGACCGCCCCCGGCGCCGCCAAGGACGTCGAGGCCGTCCTGCCGGTGGCCCTGTCGCCCACCGACCCGGAGCGCTACAGCGCCTACAGCCCCACCCGATCGGACACGCTGCGCCGTGCCGTCGACGGCAGCTTCCACTCCCTGGCGCTCGCCCTCGGCGCCGTCGTCATGGGCCTGGGCCTGGTGTCGATCGGCAACGCCACCCTCACCTCGGTGCTGCAGCGCATCAACGAGATCGGCATCCGGCGCGCCCTCGGGGCCCGCCCGCGCCACATCGCCGCCCACATCGTCGTCGATGCCGCGCTGACCGGCGCCGCCGGCGGCCTGATCGGCGCGGTGGGCGGCCTGGCAGCCACGCTGGCGGTGACGGCCCAGCAGGGCTGGCAACCGGTGCTCGACCCCCGCCTGCCGCCGCTCGGCATCGTCGCCGGGGCGCTCGTCGGTGCGGTCGCCGGCCTGTACCCCGCCCGGGTGGGCAGCCGTCTCCAGCCCACCGAAGCCCTGCGCCGCGAGTAGCGGCCGGGCTCCTGCTGCGCGCCAACCTCGATGGATCGACGTTGGCGTTAGATGCGAGCGCAGCCGCGAGCCTGCGATACCACCAGGTGACGGCCCTGGACGACCCACGGACATTGACGCAACTGTTAGATCGACCGTAGGGTCGCCGCATGGCTCGGCATTGCGACCACATGGTCTTCGACTCGGACAACCACCTGTACGAGACGCGCGACTCGCTGACGAAGCACCTCCCCGACCGCTACCGGGGGGCCATCGACTACGTCGACGTGCGCGGCCGCACCAAGATCGTCGTGCGGGGCCAGATCAGCGAGTACATCCCCAACCCCACCTTCGACGTGGTGGCCCGCCCCGGCGCCCAGGAGGACTACTTCCGCAACGGCAACCCCGAGGGGAAGTCGTACCGCGAGATCGTCGGCGAGCCCATGCGGGCCATCCCCGCCTTCCGCGAGCCCGAGCCCCGCATCGCGCTCATGGACGAGCTGGGCGTCGACAAGACCCTCATGTTCCCGACGCTGGCCAGCCTGGTCGAGGAGCGGATGCGCGACGACCCCGAGCTCATCCACGCCGTCGTCCACGCCCTCAACGAGTGGATGTACGAGACCTGGTCGTTCAACCACGTCGACCGCATCTTCACCACCCCGGTGATCTCGCCCTGCATCGTCGAGCGGGGCATCGAGGAGCTCGAGTGGTGCGTCGAGCGGGGCGCCAAGGCTGTGCTCATCCGGCCCGCCCCCGTGCCGGGCTTCCGGGGCTCGCGCTCGTTCGGGTTCGAGGAGTTCGACCCGTTCTGGCAGGCGGTCGTCGACGCCGACGTGCTGGTGGCCATGCACGCGTCCGACAGCGGCTACGCCCGTTACACCGCCGACTGGACCGGCCCCCAGGAGATGCTGCCCTTCCGGCCCGACGCCTTCCGCATGATGACGGCGGGCAAGCGGCCCATCGAGGACACGATGGCCGCCCTCGTCTGCCACGGCGTGCTCACCCGGTTCCCGCAGCTGCGGGTGGCGGCCGTCGAGAACGGCGGCGACTGGGTGGTGCCCTTCCTCGACCACCTCGAGGACACCTACCGCAAGATGCCCCACGCCTTCGACGAGGACCCCATCGCCGCCTTCAAGCGCAACATCTGGGTCAACCCCTTCCACGAGGACGACATCGCCGAGCTGATCGAGGTGCTCGGCGCCGACCACATCCTCTTCGGCTCCGACTACCCCCACCCCGAGGGCCTGGCCGAGCCGTGCAGCTACGTCGACCACCTGCCCCCCGGCCTGAGCGACGACGTGGTCGCCGGCATCATGGGCGGCAACCTGGCCGAGATCATGCGCGTCCCCGTGGCGGTCTGAGGCCGTGGACTTCGAGCTCACCGACGACCAGATCGAGCTGCAGCAGGTCGTCCGCGACATCGCCGCCAAGGAGTGCCCCACGACGCTGGTGCGTGCCGTGGTCGCCGGCGACGACGACGCCGGGGCGCTGTGGCGCACCTACGTGGGCCTCGACTGGCCCACCCTGGCCGTGCCCGAGGCCGACGGCGGCACCGGCCTCACCTTCGTCGAGCTGGTGATCCTGCTCGAAGAGCTGGGGTGGGTGGCCGACCCCACGCCGTTGGTCGCCACGACCAGCCAGTACACGCCGCTGGTGCGCGAGGGCGCGGACGCCGACCAGCGGGCGACCCTGCTGGGCGCGGTCTGTCAGGGCGGCACGGGCGCCGCCGCCTTCGCGGCGGCCGACGTGCGGGCGACCCCGGACGGGCACGGCTGGCGGCTGGCGGGCACGGCCCACCACGTGGTCGACGGCGACCGGGCCGACGAGGTGGCGGTGGTCGCCGCCACCGACGAGGGCCCGGCCACCTTCGTCGTCCCCCGCGCCGAGGTGGCCGCCACCCGCCTGCCCGCCTTCGACCCCACCATGCACGTCGCCGACGTGTCCCTCGACGGCGCCCTGGTGCCGCCCGAGCGGGTGCTGCGCCAGGGCGGCGAGGAGGCGATCGCCCGCGCCCGGCACGAGGCGGTCACCGGCATGGCGGCGGTCATGGTCGGCGCCTCGCGCCGCATGCTCGAACTGGTGCTGGCGCACGTCACCGATCGCCACCAGTTCGGCGTGCCCATCGGCTCGTTCCAGGCGGTCAAGCACATGGCCGTCGACGTCCACGTGGCCATCGAGCGGGCCCGGGCGCTGTGCCACTTCGCCGCCCTGGTGATCGCCGAGGGTGACGACCGGCGCGCCCTCGCCGCGTCGATGGCCAAGGCCGCTGCCGGCGACTGCCAGCGCATCGCCGCCCGCCACGGGGTGCAGCTCTTCGGCGGCCTCGGCTACACGTGG
>JAFGPU010000351.1 GCA_016936035.1 Acidimicrobiales bacterium | reverse complement strand
TCGGCTGCCGGCGCCGGCCGACGGCGACGCCGTGTCCGCCGTCGTGTCGCTCCCGGCGACCGCCGCCGCTCCAGGCTGACCCCCGGCGCGCCCGGGGCCCGAGCCCCTCACCGGTAGGCTCCCCGCCCGATGCCCGGCCGCCTCCACCGCGCCACCCGCGCCATCGCCCGCTTCGATACCGCCATCGAGACCCGGGTCGACGGGTTCCGCGGCCACCGCAACGTCGACCGGCTCATGTACGCGGCATCCGAGCTGGGCGACTTCAGCCTCATCTGGCACCTGATCAGCACCACGCGGGCGATGGCCCCCGATCGCGAGCCGGCGCACGCCGTGCGGGTGGCCGCCATCCTCGCCATCGAGTCCGCGCTGGTCAACGGCCCGGTGAAGAGCGTGTTCCGCCGGCACCGCCCGGCCTGGGAGCAGGAGCGCCCTCTGCGCCTGCGGCGTCCCCGCACCAGCAGCTTCCCGTCGGGCCACGCGTCGGCCGCCATGACCGCGGCCGGGGTGCTGTCCCAGAACGATCCGCTGTGGCCGCTCTACTACGCCGTCGGCGCTGTGGTGGCCGGCAGCCGGGTGTACGTCAAGATCCACCACCCCTCCGACGTCGTCGCCGGTGCCGTGGTCGGGATCGTGCTGGCCCGCGTTGCCCGCAGGGTGTGGCCGTTCCCCGACCCCGGGAATGCCGGCGGTCCCTCCGCCGTTCGACCTCGGTGATGACCGATTTCGCCGTCACCTGGGACTACCGCTGCCCGTTCGCCCGCAACGCCCACGAGCACGTGATCGACGCCCTACGGGGCGGCGCCGGGTGGGACGTCGAGTTCGTCCCCTTCTCGCTGGGTCAGGTGCACGTCGCCGAGGGCGACCCCGACGTGTGGGCGCGCCCCGAGTCCGACAGCGGGCTGCTGGCCCTGCAGGCCGGGGTCGTCGTGCGGGACCGGTTCCCCGACCGCTTCCTCGACGTGCACGAGGGCCTGTTCGCCCTGCGCCACGACGAGGGCCGCCACCTCGAGGACCCCGCCGAGGTGCGTCAGGTCCTGTCCGGGCACGGGGTGGACGCCGATGCCGTGTTCGACGAGATCGGCACGGGCGCACCGTTGGCGACCGTGCGCGACGAGCACACGGCGGCCGCAGACCGTCACGACGTGTGGGGCGTCCCCACGTTCGTCCGCGGCGACGCTGCCGTGTTCGTGCGGCTGATGGAGCGCCCACGCGGCGATGCCGACCTGGCCCGCCGCACCATCGATCGCGTCCTGGGCCTGATGGACGGGTTCCCCGAGCTGAACGAGTTCAAGCACACCTCGCTCAAGCGCTAGTCGTACCCAGCGCCCGACGTGGTGGCTCCGGCGGCCGCACGACCCGCGGCCGGGAAGCGTATGGACTCAGCCGGCGACCACGACGTCGTCGCGGTCGTGGTCGGGAGTCGGGGTAGCCAGCAGGGTTCGCACGTCGAGCAACAGGTCCGCGACCTCGTTGGAGGACACCAGCTCGCGGTGGCCCAGGTCGCCCAGGCCCTTGTCGATGACGGCCAAGGCCTCGCTGATCATCTCGTCAAGCGCACGGGTCTCGGTCACGCCGACCACCATATCGGGCGAAGGCTGACCCACGACGACATCACGCCACACTTACGCTGCGCGGGTGCCCCACCACACCCGGCGGCGCCCGCCGAGCCGGGAGCGCGAGTCCAGCCCGGGTGCTCTCGCGTCGTAGCCTGACCGGCTGGTGAGTGACCGGAGCTACGACCTGATCGCCCGGCTGGGGCGCGGCGGCATGGGCGTGGTCGACCTCGCCCGCGACGCCGACGGCACCAGGGTCGCGCTCAAGCGGCTCACCCTGCAGGGCTCGGCGAGCGAGATCGCCCGCTCGCGCGAGCGCCTGCTGCGCGAAGCCGAGGTGCTGCGCAGGCTGCACCACCCCAACGTGGTGGGCCTGGTGGACGTCCTCGACGAGGGTGACGAGATCGTCCTCGTGATGCCCTACATGTCGGGCGGCAGCCTCGCCGAGCGGGTCGCCCAGCACGGGCCCGCCCCGGCCGACGAGGTCGAGCGCCAGGCGCGGCGGCTGCTCGGAGCACTCGCCTCCGCCCACCAGGCCGGCATCGTCCACCGCGACATCAAGCCCGCCAACGTGCTGTTCGACGAGCGGGGCGAGCCCTGCCTCGCGGACTTCGGCGTGGCGCTCAGCCGCGACCAGACCCACGGCCTCACCGTCGCGGGCATGGTCGTGGGTACACCGGGATACATGGCGCCCGAGCAGGCCAGAGGCGACGCAGTCTCGCCCGCCACCGACGTCTTCTCGCTCGGGGCCACCCTGCTGTTCGCCGCCACCGGCGACGGGCCGTACGGTCACGGCGACCCCGGCCTGCTCATGGTCCGCGCCGCCGCGGGCAAGGTCGAGCGGGTGCCACGCTCGCTGCCCGGCTCGCTGCGCAAGCTGCTGCGAGCCATGCTCGATCCCCGCCCGGAGCGGCGACCCGCGGCCGCGGCCCTCGCCGCCGGTCGTGACGGGGGTGGGCTGCGAGCTCTCGCCGGGTCACGCCCCCACGGCGACGCACGGTCCTGGGCCATCGCCGGGGGCGGCATCGTCATCGCCGCCGTCGCCGTCGCCGTCGGCGCCTGGGCGGTCGGCGAGCGGGCGCCGACCGGCGACGGCTCGCCGGAACGCCCGCCGATCGGTGGCCAGGAGGACGCCGCCCAGCCCGAGGATGCCTGCACCGACCTGCCCTATCAGCCGTGCGGGCGGGCCGAGCCGGCGCCCCACACCGACGGCGTCGAGTGCGTCGACGATCACGCCGACTACGACGGCCGGTGG
>JAFGPU010000045.1 GCA_016936035.1 Acidimicrobiales bacterium | reverse complement strand
GGGGGTCCCCCGGCGAGCCCGGACGCGTCGGTGGCCCGGGCACGGGCCCGGGCCACCGAGGGGAGGGGACGTTCGCCGCGACGGGGTCAGAACGACCCGATGTCGAGGTCGTCCGGGCCCGGGTCGTGGCCGCCCAGGCCGTCGATCTCGCCGAGGTCGTCGATGTCGTCGGCGTGGGTGCCGCCGAGCCCGTCGACGTCGCCGTCGCTGAGCCCGAGCCCGTCGTCGAGACCGGTGTCGGCCGAGTCGTCGGGCCCGAGCCCGTCGTCGAGGTCGGTGTCGGCCGAGTCGTCGGGCCCGGGCTCGTCGAGGTCGTGGCCGGTGCCGAGCGGCTCCTCGTCGAACGTGGGGTCGTCGAGGTCGTGCGTGTCGGACCCGCCCTCGCCGAAGGACAGCGCCGGCGCGCCGTCGGCGTCGGCGTCAGGGTCGGTGTCGCTGTCCGGGTCGGTGTCGGTGTCGGGGTCCGGCCCGAGAGGCGCCGGATCGTCGCCACCGGGACCGGCGCCCACGTGGGCGTCGAAGTCGGCCGTCACCGCCCCGAACGACGAGTCGCCCGGAGCGGCGGTCGCCGACATGGCCGCCTGGGCCTGGTCGGGGGGCAGGGTGTCGGCCACCAGCCCGAACGCTTCGGACAGGTCGGCGGGGTCGACGTCGTCGTAGCCGTACCGGCCGAGGTACGCGCTCGGGTCTGCGTTGTACGCGGCCTGTTGGTCCGGGTCGAGCATCACGCCCCGCAGCACGTCGAGTAGAGACATGCCGTTCATCCCTGTCCTCCTGGGTCATGTCCCCCTGCGGCGTCGGGGGACCTCGTCAGGCTACGGGCGTACCCCCATCGGGGCATCGGGGATCACCCCCACGCACCCCCGATCGCCCGCACCGTCCGGCCTCGCCCCCGCACCCGGCGCGACCACCCGACGACGGCGGCCGCCGCGGCTCCGCAGCGTGCGGACCGGGGCCCCGCCGGCGAGGTCGGCGCGCACCGTCCTCGTTGCAGGTGTTTGACAGTTGCGGCGCGGACGCCTTCAACTGTCGCCGATGTCCACGTCGCTCGTGATCGTCGAGTCGCCGGCCAAGGCGCGCACCATCAGCCGCTTCCTCGGCGACGATTTCGTCGTCGAGGCCTCGATCGGCGCCATCCGCGACCTCGACCCCAAGGGCCTGTCCGTCGACATCGAGGCCGACTTCAAGCCGAGCTACGTCGTCCCGGCGGAGAAGAAGGACGTGGTGAAGCGGCTCAAGGCGGCGCTGAAGCGCGCCGACGAGGTCTATCTCGCCACCGATGAGGACCGCGAGGGCGAGGCCATCGCCTGGCACCTGGCCGAGGTGCTCGACCCGGACGTGCCGATGCGCCGGATGGTGTTCCACGAGATCACCCGCCAGGCCATCGAGCAGGCGGTCGAGCAGTCGCGCGACATCGACGCCGGCCTCGTCGACGCCCAGGAGGCCCGGCGGATCATCGACCGGCTGTTCGGCTACCCGGTGTCCGAGGTGCTGTGGCGCAAGGTGTCGACGGGCCTCTCGGCGGGCCGGGTGCAGAGCCCGGCGATCCGCCTGGTGGTCGAGCGTGAGCGCGAGCGCATGGCGTTCGTTCCGGCCGGCTACTGGGACCTGACCGCCGCATTCCCCGCCGACCCCCGCTTCTCGGCCACGCTGGTGGGCCTCGACGACAACCGGGTCGCCACCGGCAAGGACTTCGACAGCCAGGGCCGCGTGCGGCGCGACGACGTGGTGGTCGTCAGCGAGCCCGCCGCCCGCAGCCTCGTCACCGCGCTCGACGGCTCGACCTTCACGGTGGCGTCGGTCGACGAGAAGCCCTACCGCAGCTCGCCCAAGCCGCCGTTCATCACCTCGACCCTGCAGCAGGAGGGCGGCCGCAAGCTGGGCATGTCCTCGGCCCAGGTCATGCGCACCGCCCAGGGGCTGTACGAGCGGGGTTACATCACCTACATGCGCACCGACTCGGTGACGCTGTCGCAGGAGGCGCTCACCGCCGCCCGCACCCAGGTGCGCGAGCTGTACGGCGACCGCTTCGTGCCCGACGCGCCCCGCACCTATCGCGGCAAGGTGAAGAACGCGCAGGAGGCCCACGAGGCCATCCGCCCGGCCGGCGACCGGTGGCGGACGCCCGACCAGCTCTCCGGCGATCTGCGCGGCGCCGACCTGCGCCTCTACGACCTGATCTGGAAGCGCACCCTGGCCTCGCAGATGGCCGACGCCCAGGGCAAGACCGTGTCGGTCCGCATCAGCGCTCCGGTGGCGGTGGCGCTCACCGTCGGCGACACCCCGGAACCCGTCGACGTCGCCACCACCCACTGGTCTGCGTCCGGCCGCACCATCACCTTCCCCGGCTACCTGCGGGTGTACGTCGAGGGCTCGGACGACCCCGATGCCGACCTCGACGACCGCGAGCGCCTGCTGCCCGACCTGGCGGAGGGTCAGCAGCTGCCCGACCCCGCCATCGACCCGGTGGGCCACACCACCCAGCCGCCGGCCCGCTACACCGAGGCGTCGCTGGTCAAGCGGCTCGAGGAGCTGGGCATCGGTCGCCCGTCCACCTACGCGTCGATCATGCAGACGATCCAGGGCCGGGGCTACGTGTGGAAGAAGGGTCAGGCGCTGGTGCCGTCGTGGTCGGCGTTCGCGGTCGTGCGGCTGCTCGAGGACCATTTCACCTCCGAGGTCGACTACTCGTTCACGGCGCGCATGGAGAACGACCTCGACGAGATCGCCACCGGGGCGCGCGACCGGGTGCCGTTCCTCGAGGAGTTCTGGTTCGGCAAGGGTGACGGCGTGGCTGCCGCGTCCGGCAACGGCGACAGCGGCACGACGGGGCTGACCGCGCTGATCGAGGCCGCGATGGCCAACGCCGACCCCGCGGTCGTCAACGCGATCCCCCTCGGCAAGGACGCCGAGGGAGTCGAGATCGTCGTGCGCAACGGCCGGTACGGGCCGTACGTGAAGCGCGACGACCAGACGGCGTCGGTGCCCGAAGGCCTCGCCCCCGACGAGCTCACCATCGACAAGGCGCTCGAGCTGCTCGCCGCGCCGAAGGGCGACGAGCCCATCGGCACCGATCCCGACACGGGCCTGCCCGTCTACTCGAAGACGGGGCGCTTTGGCCCCTACGTGCAGCTCGGCGACGCCGACACGCTGCCCGAGGGGCAGAAGCCGAAGATGTCGTCGCTGTTCAAGACGATGTCGCCGGCGACCCTCACGTTCGACGAGGCGCTCAAGCTGCTCAGCCTGCCCCGCACCGTGGGCACCGACCCGGAGTCGGGCGACGAGATCCTCGCCCTCAACGGCCGCTTCGGTCCCTACCTGAAGAAGGGCGGTGACACCCGCAGCCTCGGCGCCGAGGAGGAGCTGTTCACCGTCACCGTCGACCAGGCCCTCAAGCTGTTCGCGGAACCGAAGCGGCGAGGCCGCCAAGCCGCAGCGCTGCGCGAGCTCGGCGCCGACCCGGTCAGCGGCAAGCCGATGGTCGTCAAGAGCGGGCGCTACGGGCCCTACGTCACCGACGGCGAGACGAACGCGTCGCTGCGGGAGCGCGACGGCGACACGGTCGAGGAGCTGACCGACGAGCGCGCCGCCGAGCTGCTGCAGGCCCGTCGCGATGCCGGCCCGACCAAGAAGCGTGGCGCCAAGAAGAAGGCCGCCAAGAAGAAGTCGACGGCGAAGAAGGCCGGCGCCAAGAAGTCGACGGCGAAGAAGTCGGCCGCGAAGAAGTCGGCGGCGAAGAAGTCGGCGGCCAAGAAGTCGGCGGCCAAGAAGTCGGCCGCCAAGACGTCCGGCAACGAGTAGGCGGCCGCCGAGGCGTCGGCGGCGACGTCGTCCCGCGTCGCGGGTGTGCCGTCGGGGCTGGGTGTGCGCGGCCGCGTGGCGCGCAGCTGGCATGCTCGGCCCGTGGCACGCTTCATCGTCTTCGAGGGTGGCGAGGCCAGCGGCAAGTCGACGCAGTCGATCCGCCTGGCCCGGCGGCTCGGCGCCGTGCACACCCGCGAGCCGGGGGGCACGGCCGTCGGTGCCTCGCTGCGCACGCTGCTGCTCGACGCCCGGACCGTCGGCCTCGACGACCGGGCCGAGGCGCTGCTGATGGCGGCTGACCGGGCCCAGCACGTGGCCGAGGTCGTGCGGCCGGCCCTCGCCGCCGGACGGCACGTCGTGTGCGACCGCTACGTGGGCTCCACACTCGCGTACCAGGGCCACGGCCGGGGCCTGTCCGCGGTCGACCTGCGCCACATCTCGGCGTGGGCGACGGGCGACCTGTGGGCTGACCTGAACGTGCTGCTCGACGTCCCCCTCGAGGTGTCGCGCCGCCGGGCCGAGGGCGCGCAGGACCGGCTCGAGGCCTCCGGCGACGACTTCCACGACCGTGTCGTCCGCGGCTACCGGGAGCTGGCGCGGGCCGATGCCGCCCACTGGGTCACCGTCGACGGCACCGCGCCGCCCGACGAGGTCGAGACGGCGGTGTGGCAGGCGATCACGGCACGGCTGCCCGATCTGGTCGCGGCGGACGGCGCCGACCGCGCCTGATCGTCCGGCGGACGGTGCGGACCGACATGGTCGTCCGGCAGACGGCGCGCACCGCCCCTGATCGTCCGGCGGGCATCGCGGACCGCGCCTGGTCGTCCGGCGGACCGCGCGGAACCGGGATGCCGGCGCTCGCCCGCACGCGACACTGGTGGGCGTGACGACCGCCGCCCTCGCCGCCGAGACCGCCCCCGTCGATCCGTGGAGCGACGTCGTCGGCCAGGACGCGGCGGTGCGCCAGCTCGTCGCGGCCGCCCGCGAACCGGTGCACGCCTACCTGCTGGTGGGGCCCGACGGCTCGGGGAAGCGGGTGCTGGCCCACAGCTTCGCCGCCGAGCTGCTCGCTGCGGGGGCGCCTGACGACCAGGCCCGCGACCGTCACCTGCGGTTGGCGCTGGCCGAGCAGCACCCCGACCTGCGGGTCGTCGAGCCCGAGGGCAACACCTTTCGCAAGGGCGACGCCGAGAGGGTCGTGCGCAACGCCACGCTGGCGCCGGTCGAGGGGCGGCGCAAGGTGGTGGTGGCCGACGGCTGCGAGAACATGGAGGACGAGGCGGCCGGCTACCTGCTCAAGACCGTCGAGGAGCCGCCGGCTTCCACGGTGTTCGTGCTGCTGGCCACCGAGGTCGTCCCCGAGCTGGTCACCATCGCGAGCCGGTGCGTGCGCGTCGAGCTGCGGGCACTGCCGGCCGACGTGGTGGCCGACCGGCTGGTGGCCGAGGGCGTCGAGCCCGACCGGGCGGGAGCCGCGGCCGCCGCCTCGGGCGGCGACCTGGACCGGGCCCGCACCCTGGCGACCGACGATCGGCTGGCGCTTCGCCACCAGGCGTGGCGCGAGGTGCCGCACCGTCTCGACGGCACGGGTCACATGGCCGCCACGGTGGTGGCCGAGCTGCAGTCGATGATCGGCGAGGCGCTGGCTCCTCTCCAGGAGCGCCAGGCCGACGAGGTGGCGGCCCTCGCCGAGCAGATCGAGCAGTACGGCCTGCGGGGGTCGGGCAAGAAGGATCTCGAGGCCCGCCACAAGCGGGAGGTGCGCCGGTTCCGCACCGCGGAGCTGCGCTTCGGCCTCGCCACGCTGGCGGCCGCCTACCGCGGCGCGCTCGCCGCCCACGGCGCCCGCCGCTCGCTGATCGAGGCCACCACCCGCATCGACGCCGCCGCAGTGGCGCTCGACCGCTACCCCAACGAGACGCTGCTGCTGCAGGCCCTCATGGCCCACCTCCCCTCGGTGCCCCGCGCCTGACCCCGTCGACGTCGGCGGGCCCCGGAGCTCCGCCCACGTCGCGCAAGAGAGAAGCATCGACCCCTGGGCGAGGCCCGGCCGGAGGCGGCGGATCCGCCGGAGGCCGGGCCCCGCCCGCGCCGGGGTCGTGTTCCCGGGGACGGCTCAGAGGCGCAGGGAGGGCCGGTACGTGAGCTCCTGGATGTTGCCGTCGAGCGTCCGGCTGTCGATCAGCTCGAGGTCGAAGTCGGCCGCACCCCGGAAGATCGGGTCCTGGCCGGTCTGGCCGGTGATCACGGGGAAGACCGTCACCTGGACGCGGTCGACCAGGCCGGCGGCCATCAGCGCCCGGTTCAGCGACAGGCTGCCGTGCGAGCGCAGCGGCACCTCGGACTCCTCCTTGAGCCGGCTGACGACGTCGACGGCGTCACCGCTCACGACGGTCGCGTCCGGCCAGGCGAGGGGGCCTTCCAGCGTGCTCGACACCATGGTCGCCGGCATGCTCCTCATGCGCTCGACCCAGGGGTCGGCCACGCCGGACTCCCCGGTGCTCGCGCCCAGCAGCTCGACGAACTGCCGATAGGTGTTGGCCCCGAAGACCATCCGCTGCTCCTCGTCGAACAGGGCGAGGCGGCGGTCGAGCAGCTCGGGGCCCTGCTTGCCCCAGTAGCCGCCCCAGTCGCCGCCGCTGTACGAGCCGTAGCCGTCGAGGGTGGAGAAGACGTCGAAGGTGTAGGTCGCGGTCATGGTGCTCTCCTGGTGTGTGGGTGATCGGCCCCGGTCGTCTACCGGGTTCCTGCCCCTGCCACGAACGGGCTCGGCGGTTTCGACAGGAAGATTCGGAGGATCTTTCCGGTGGTGTGCGTGTCGATTCGGGCCGTGGCGTTCGTGGACGTGACGAGCCGACGTCCATCCCTGCGAAGGAGACTGTGACCATGCCCAGGTACGTGCTGTCCGTCTGGTTCGACGAGCCCTACGACGACCCTGACCTCTCCGCTCCCGAGACCCAGCGCCAGATGGCGCAGACCGCCGAGCTCACCGCCGAGATGGAACGCGCCGGCGCCTGGGTGTTCGTCGCCGGCCTGCCGCCGGCCTCGTCGGCGACCGTGGTGCGGGCCGCGGGCGGCGACGTCTCGATGACCGACGGCCCCTACGCCGAGACCAAGGAGCAGATGGCCGGCTTCTGGGTCATCGACGTCCCCGACCTCGACGCCGCCCTCGACTGGGCCGCCAGGGCCTCGGCCGCCTGCGAGCGGCCCATCGAAGTCCGACCCACGCATGCCTGACCTCGCCGAGATCTTCCGCCGTGAGGCCGGCCGCTGCACCGCCACCCTGATCCGCGTCCTCGGCGATCATCGCCCTCGCCGAGGATTCGGTGGCCGAGGCGTTCACCATCGCCGCCGAACAGTGGCCCACCCGGGGCGTGCCGCCGAACCCCGGCGGCTGGATCACCGCCACGGCCCGCAACCGCGCCATCGACCGGCTGCGACGCGAGTCGACCCGCACCGACCGCCACCT
>JAFGPU010000350.1 GCA_016936035.1 Acidimicrobiales bacterium | reverse complement strand
GGCGAGCGGCTGGCCACCGTGTGCACGGTCAACGACGTGCACTTCGGCGAGGTCGAGTGCGGCGTCCTCAACGGCATCGACGATCACCCCATCTACACGTCCGCGCCGGGCGACGAGCCGTACCCGCAGCTGATGAACAGGTGCGCCATCGCCGACATGCGGGCGGCCGAGCCGGATGCGGTCGTGGTGAAGGGCGATCTCACGTCGATGGGCACGCGCGCCGAGTACCAGGCGTTCCTCGACGCCTACGGCCCCGCGTTCGGCGAGAGGCTGGTGCACGTGCGCGGCAACCACGACGCCTACTACGGCGAGGACTTCGCCTCGCACGCTCCCGTCGCGGTGCACCTGCCGGGGGTCACCCTCGCGGTCATCGACACCACGATCGCCGGCAAGGCGTCGGGCGGCCTGGCGGCCGACACGATCGAATGGCTCGACCAGCTCGGCGCCGAGGCCGACCGACCCGTGCTGGTCTTCGGTCACCACCACGCGTGGAACCCCGACTCGAGCACGCGCCCCGACGCGTACTTCGGGATCAACCCCGACGACTCCGAGCGCCTCGTCGAGGTCGTCGCCCGCCGGACGCGCATCGCCGGCTACTTCGCCGGACACACGCACCGCAACCGGGTGCAGCACTTCTCGGCCACCCGCGACGTCCCGTGGGTCGAGGTGGCGTGCGTCAAGGACTTCCCCGGCGCCTGGGCCGAGTACCGCATCTTCGAGGGCGGCATCCTGCAGGTGTTCCGCCGCATCTCGGCCCCCGAGGCGCTGGCCTGGAGCGAGAAGACCCGCGACATGTACGGCGGCCTCTACGAGGACTACGCGTTCGGCGACCTCGACGAGCGCTGCTTCACCGTCGACACCCTGCGCTGAGGCCGGGACGACGGTCCGGCCGGGGCGCCACCGCTGCGTCAGGCGGCCGCCCGGCGGTGACGGCGGCGGAGGAACGGCCGCTCGACGTACAGGTACGACACCGTCGACACCGCCACGGCGGCGACGACGCCCACGACCGACCGCACCACTGGCGACCAGCCCGGCGTCGCGCGCTCCAGCCAGTCGAAGATCGGCAGGTGCCACAGGTACAGCGAGTACGACACCATGCCCGCCAGCACGAGCGGACGAGCGCCCAGTGCCCGCACGAGCACACCGTCGCCGGCCCGCACCGCCCCCACCACCGCGCACGCCCCCGCGCCGGCCACGAGGGTGAACGCGCCCCGGTACAGCACCGGCTCGAACGGACCGAGCGTGAACGCCGCCACGACGACGACCACGAGGCCGACCGCCGACACCAGTGAGGCTGCCCTGCCCCGCAGCCGGTCGACGCTACCGGAGGCCACGGCGACGCCCGCGAGCGCACCGACCAGCGGCGCGTCCAGCCGGGTGAACGTTCCCATGTAGACGTGGAAGAGGTTGGCGCCGCGCCCCATCTCGACGTAGCGCCACCAGGCCACGGCCGCGACGCCCGTCGCAGCGATCGCGGCCACGACGCCGAGGTGCCGGCGGAAGCGCAGTGCCACCACCACCACGATCGACCACATCGCGTAGAACTGTCCTTCGACGGCCACGCTCCACAGGTGGCCCATCACCGCGGGACGGTCGTCGGCCATGGCCCAGTTGGCGGTGAACGTGAGCGCCCAGCCCGCCGACGACAACGTCGCGTCGACGGCGTACATCCGGCCCGCGAGGGCCAGCCCGAGGACGGCGGCCAGCAGCCCCGTCATCGCCGGCACCAGGCGCAGCAGCCGGCGACGGGCGAAGCCGACCAGGTCGATGCGGCCACGGCCGTCGTGCTCGCCCACGAGCAGGCTGGTGATGAGGAAGCCGCTGAGCACGAAGAACAGGTCGACGCCGAACATGCCGCCCGGCAGCAGCCACGACCTGGCCGACGGCCACAGCACGCCGCCGACGTGGTAGACGACCACCAGGATGACGGCCACGCCCCGCAGCCCGTCGAGCTCGCGCCGGTAGCCGAGCCTCGCCCGACCCGGGGCCACCGTCGGCGCCGCGGCGCCCGACGGGTCACGCAGGTCGACCGTGGTGTCCACCGGGGGGCCGCCCGCCCGGGAAGTGACCACCGCGGAGGTGTCCGCTCGGGAAGTGGCCACCGGGGAGGTGACGGCGACCGGGGGCGCGTCGGTGCCGTCAGGCGCGACGGTGTCGTCGGACGTGGCGGGCGCTGATCGCCCGGTGGGCTCCGACAGACTGCGCGACATTCCCCCCAGACGCCCCCCGGCACGTCGTGGCCCCCTGGCGCGAGCGACCCTACCAGCGCCGCCGTTGCGGAACCGCCTCGTCGCGACCGGTTCGCCCGCCCGGCGGCGCGCCTCGTAGCGTCGTCGGGTGGCCGGCCCGCTCACCGACATCCGCGTGCTCGACCTGGCGACCGTGGTCGCCGGCCCGGGCGCCGCCCGCTACCTCGCCGATTATGGCGCCGACGTGCTCAAGATCGAGCGCCCGGGCACCGGCGACTCCACCCGTTCGCTGGGCCTTCCCGACCCGCGCGACGGCACGTCGCTGTACTGGAAGGTCGTGGGCCGCAACAAGCGGTGCGCCACGCTCGACCTCAAGTCGGACGAGGGGCGCGAGACGCTGTTGCGCCTGGTCGACGACGCCCACGTGCTGATCGAGAACTTCCGCCCCGGCGTGCTGGAGCGCCTCGGGCTCGCCCCGGACGTACTGCTCGCCCGCAACCCGCGTCTCGTCATCTGCCGGGTCACGGCCTTCGGCCAGGACGGGCCCTACGCCCAGCGCCCGGGGTTCGCGACCCTGGCCGAGGCGATGTCGGGCTTCGCGGCCATCAACGGCGAGGAGCACGGCGGTCCCCTGCTACCGCCCATCGCCCTCACCGACGAGGTCACCGCCCTGGCGGCGGCGTTCTCGATCATGGTGGCCCTGCACTCCGGTGTCGGCCAGATCGTCGACGTCAGCCTGCTCGAGTCGCTGCTCCAGTGCATGGGCCCGCTGCCACCGGCCTACGGCATGACGGGCTACCGCCAGCCGCGCCGGGGGTCGAGCCTGCCGTACTCGGTGCCCCGGGGCACGTGGCGGTGCGCGGACGGCGAGTGGGTGGCCGTGTCGGCGTCCGCCGAGTCGGTGGGGCGACGGGTGATGGAGCTGATCGGGCTGGGCGACCGACCCGACCTGCAGTCGTTCGCCGGACGGATCGCCGCCCGCGACGAGATCGACGAGCGCATGGCGGCGTTCTGCGCGGCACGCCGGGTCGACGAGGTGATCGCGGAGTTCGAGGCCGCCCATGCCGCCGCCGCGCCGGTCTACGACATGGCCGGCGTCTTCTCCGACCCGCAGATCCAGGCCCGGGGCACCATCGTCGAGGCCGACGGCGTCCCCATGCAGGGCCTGCTGGCCCGGCTGTCGGCCACCCCGGGCGAGGTGCGCTGGGCGGGCCGCGGCCTCGGCGCCGACGACCCGCCCCGGTGGAGCGACGAGCCACACGAGTGACGGCGACGGGTGGCGCGGCCGGTCGGCGCACATCTGGCGTCCCTCACGTCGCGATGTGCTGGTGAGGGACGCCAGAGTTTC
>JAFGPU010000349.1 GCA_016936035.1 Acidimicrobiales bacterium | reverse complement strand
GATCGCTCCCTGGAGGCCACGCTGTCCTCGAGTGCTGGAAGCCCCAGCGGCACGTCGATCAGCCACCTCGCCCGCGAGCCCGGCGCCATGGCCGGTTCGCGCCTGCTGCTCGTCGAGGACGACGACGGCGACGCGCTCATCGTGCGCGAGCTGCTGGCGGATAGCCTCCCCGGCGTGGACGTCGCGCGAGCGACCACCCTCGCCGAGGCGCGCCAGGCGATCGGCGGTGCCGAATGCGTCCTGCTCGACATCGGGCTGCCCGACGCCGAGGGCACGGTGGGCGTGCACCGGCTGGTCGCCGACGCACCCGACACCGCCGTGGTGGTGCTCACCGGCGCGGACAGCGAGCGCCTCGGCATCAGCGCCGTGGCCGCGGGCGCGCAGGACTACCTGGTCAAGGGACGCGTCGACAGCGAGCTGCTGGCCCGCTCGGTGCGCTACGCCATCGAGCGCCAGCGTGCCGCCCGCCTGGCCCGTGACCTCTTCCAGGCCGAGCGCCAGCGGGCCGACAACGACCGGATGGAGCGCGCGCTGGCGCCGCCGCCGCTGCTGCAGTCCGACGACCTGGCGCTGGCGGTGTGCTACCGGGCCGGGCGCGAGGGCGCCCACCTGGGCGGCGACTTCTACGACGCCGTCGAGGGCGCCGACGGGTCGATCACGCTGCTCATCGGCGACGTGGCCGGGCACGGCCCCGACGCCGCCGCGCTCGGCGCCCACCTCCGCGGCGCCTGGCGCGCCCTCACCCTGGCGGGCTTCGACCAGACCGCGGCGCTCGGCGTCCTCGACACCTTCATCCGCTCCGAGGCCGAGACGCTCACCTTCGCCACCCTGTCGACGCTCACCATCCACCCGGACCGCGCCGCGGGCACCCTCCTGCTGGCCGGCCACCCACCGCCGCTCCGCGTCGGCCCCCCGGCCGAGGTGCTCGGCCGCAGCCGGTACGGCCACCTGCTCGGGGTGATGGCCAAGCCGGCGTGGGCACCCGACGAGGTCACCCTGGGGCCGGCGGTGAGCGTGCTCATGTACACCGACGGGCTGATCGAGGGTCGGGCCGCACCCGGCGCTCGCGAGCGCCTCGGCGTCGCCGCGCTCGTCGAGCTCGTCGACGAGCTGACCGGTCGGGGGCTCGAGGGCAGCGACCTGCTCGACGCCCTCCTCACCGAGGTTCAGGCCCGCAACGGCGCTCCGCTGGCCGACGACGTGGCGCTGTGCCTGCTGACCATCCCCGGGGCCGACGCCCGTGGGCGTTGACCTGTCCCTCGAGGGGCCGGCCCGCTGGACGCTCCGCACCCGGCTGCTCCTGCTGTTCGCGGCCGTCCTCGTCCTGGTCGCCGCCACCCTGGTGGTCCAGATCGTCCAGCTCCGGCACCAGCAGGACGTGCGCGACGAGCTGCTCCGCAACATCGACCCTGCGGTGCAGGCGGCCACCGACGTGCGTGCCGCCACCGCCGAGCAGGAGTCGGCGATACGCGGCTACGCCTTCACCGGCGACGCCGGCTTCCTCGACGAGTACGTCGACGGCGACCGGGCGGCGGCCGCCGGCCTGAACGAGCTCGACGAGCTCCTCGGACCCACCGAGGCGTTCGACGCCGACCTCGAGCGGGTGCGGTCGCTTCTCGAACGGTGGCAGACCACGTCCGCCCAACCGGTCATCGACGCGTCGAGCGCCGCCGAGCGGGATGACCTCACCTCCGAGGAGTTCCAGGAGGCGAGCCTCGAGAACATCAACGCCCTGTGGGCGGCACTCGACGAGATCGACGCCCACCTGGCGACCGAGCGCGAGGCCCAGGTCGACGAGCTCGACGACGCCGCCCGCAGCGCCACGCTGGCCATGGTCCTGCAGGTGGCCGGTGTCGTCGTGTCGGGCCTGATCGTGCTCGCCGGGCTCAGCCGGGTGGTCACCGGCCCCATCGCCCGGCTGGGCGACGATGCGCGCAAGGTCGCCGAAGGCGACCTCGAGCACCCCGTCCGCGGCATCGGCTCACCCGACCTGGTCAGGCTCGGCGGCGACGTCGACGCCATGCGGTCGCGCATCGTCGCCGAGGTCAACATGCTCAACGCGGCGTCGGCCGACCTCGAGCGCCAGACCGAGGAGCTCGCCCGGTCCAACCGGGACCTCGAGCAGTTCGCGTACGTGGCGTCCCACGACCTGCAGGAGCCGCTGCGCAAGGTTTCGAGCTTCTGCCAGCTGCTGCAGAAGCGCTACAGCGACCAGCTCGACGAGCGGGCCAACGAGTACATCGACTACGCGGTCGACGGCGCCAAGCGCATGCAGGACCTGATCAACGACCTGCTCGCGTTCTCGCGGGTCGGTCGCACCACCGAGGCGTTCGAGCCCGTCGACCTGGGCGCGGTCATCGACGACGCGACCGACGCCCTCACCCCCGCCATCGAGGAGGCCGATGCCACGGTCACCGTTGGCGACCTGCCTGTGGTCCTCGGTGATCGCCGGTTGCTCGGCGCCACCTTCCAGAACCTGATCAGCAACGCCCTGAAGTTCCGGGGGGAGGAACCACCGAAGGTCGACATCGCCGCTACGCTCTGCGCTGGCGCCGACGGTGACGAGTGGGTCATCAGCGTCACCGACAACGGCATCGGCATCGATCCCGACTACGACGAACAGATCTTCGTGATCTTCAAGCGGCTCCACAGCAAGGCCGAGTACTCCGGCACCGGCATCGGCCTGGCGCTCGCGAAGAAGATCGCCGAGTTCCACGGCGGACGCATCTGGCTCGAGCCCACACCGCCGCCCGGCGCCACCTTCAAGCTCGCCCTCCCTGCTCCCCCCTCCACCGAGAAGAGAGTCCACACCGATGCTGGCTGAAGCCGTCCGTCCCATCGAGGTCCTGCTGGTCGAAGACGACGAAGGCGACGTCCTCATGACGCGCGAGGCGCTCGCCGAGGGCAAGGTCCTCAACCACCTCCACGTCGTCGGCGACGGCGTCGACGCCCTCGCCTTCCTGCGCCGATCGGGCGCCTACGCCGACGCCACCCGCCCCGACCTCGTGCTGCTCGATCTCAACCTGCCCAAGCGCGACGGGCGGCAGGTGCTGCAGGACATCAAGGGCGACGACGACCTGCGCCGCATCCCGGTCGTGGTCCTGACCACCTCCGAGGCCGAGGAGGACGTGCTGCGCAGCTACGACCTGCACGCCAACGCGTACGTCACCAAGCCCGTCGACTTCGAGCGCTTCGTCGACGTCATCCGCCAGATCGACGAGTTCTTCATCTCGGTGGTGCGCCTGCCCGGCAGGTGACCGGACAGGCGCACGTCACCGGCTCGCGTGGCTAGAGCGCCCAGCAGTTGAAGGTGATGGAGCGCTTCTCCAGGGCGTCCTGCACGCCGCTGTACACGGCCCCGTCGATGATCAGCCCCAGGTGCCCGGGGTAGCGGGCCCAGCACTGCGACTGCAGCGCGACGTTGGTGATGTTCCCGTCGTCGGCGTTCAGGTAGCTGGTGGTGTAGGGCTGGACCAGCTCGTCGACGACGGTGGCGATGTTCGTGTACCGCACCGAGCCGATGCTGTCGTCGCCGGCGTTGAGGTCGGCGAGGAACGTCGACCCGATGGTCATCTGCTCGCAGGCGGTGATGCCCACGCAGGTGCCGAGCGTGAAGAACCTGATGAGGTTGGCAGCGGCAGTCCCGTAGTTGGGGGTGCCCAGGGTGATCAGGCTGTCGACCTCGTTCGCGCCGCCGTAGTACTTCACGTAGGTGCGCGACACCAGGCCGCCCTCCGAGTGGCCCACCAGGTCGACCCGGGCCGCGCCCGTGTCGGCACGCACCTGGTCGGCGAAGGTGTCGAGCGCCTGCGCGCTCTGGTGGATGTCCTGGGTGCCGAGCGTGGGCAGCTCGAAGTCGTACACCTGGTAGCCGTCGGCCTCCAGCCGGGCGACCAGCGGGTCGTAGGCGAACCCGAACCCGAACAGGCCGTTCACCACGATGACCGGGTCCTTGGCCGTCGCCGCCGTCGCAGCCCCGGATGCCGCCTGCGCGCTGGCGCCACCGACCAGCGGCAGCGCGAGCGCCGCCGCCAGCCCGGCCGCGAGCAACCTGAGTCGTCGTCCCCTCATGACCTTCCCCCTCATCCGTGCCTGTGCTGAATGTCACAGGCGATCGACGGGGTGACTATGCCACGACTCTGCGTCGGGCGGGCGTTACGGCGTGACGGCCGGGCCCGCGGCCCGGGCGGGAGCGTGCCGCACGTCGTCGGGCGTGAGCGGGCGGGTCCAGGCGGCGAACTCGAGGAGGATGCCGTCGGGGTCCTGGAAGTAGAGCGAGCGCACGAACACACCCGGGTGCATGTCCTCGCTCAGGCCGAACTCGCTGTCGTCGTGGTTGGCGACCTCGGTGCAGTCGATGCCGGCGGCGACGAGGCGATCGCGGTAGTCGTCGATCGCGTCGGCCGGCACCGCGAAGGCGACGTGGTTCATCGAACCGATGGCGCTGGTGAGCTCGCCCTGGTCGGGCCGGGCCCGGGGCGCCGAGACGCCCGGCGCCGGCTCGGGCGCGTCGGGGAACCAGAAGAACGCCAGGCAGTCGCCGCCGCCGCAGTCGAAGAAGAAGTGCTGGCCCATGCCTGCGGGCAGCTCGATGGTCTTCACCAGGGGCATGCCGAGCACACCGCTGTAGAAGTCGACGGTGCGCGCCATGTCGCGGCACACCAGTGCCAGGTGGTTGATGCCACCCAGCTCGAACGGTGCTGTCATGTCCCCTCCCGATGTCACCCGACCGGCGTCACCTCTCGCCGGGCGCGACCACCTTCTCGAGCCCCACGGTACGCGCCCAGATGCGGCTGACCGCCCGGGCCATGGCGTCGACGTCGGCCTCGACCTTGCCGGCGTGGGGGAGCAGGTGGTCGTACGCGACGCGGATGGTCATGGTCTGCAGGGCGATGGCCGTGGTCCAGGGGTCGATGTCGTCGCAGATGCCCTGGTCCTGCAGCCGGCGGATCCACCGGTTGGTGCGCTTGATGGCCGAGACGATCGTCGACTGGCGCTCGCCGGCCACCGACGGGTCGACCGGGACGAGCTGCTCGATGGAGCGGGCCACGACTGCGTTGTCGACCACGACCTGGAAGTAGGCCCGGCTGGCGTACTCGACGTCGCGGATGGGATCGCGCTCGGCACCCGGCGCGCGCACCGCCGCCTTCAGCATGGCCTCGAGGACGTCGGCCGCCACCTCGCGGAAGATCTCCTCCTTCGAGTCGAAGTAGGTGTAGAAGGTGCCGTTGGCCACGCCGGCGCGGGCCGTGATGTCGGCGATGCGGGTGTCGGCGAACGGGGTTTCGGCGAAGACCTGCCGGGCGGCGTCGACGAGCGTCGCGCGCGTGCGCCGGCCCCGGGCGGTGAGCAGCCGCCCGCCCGCCGCCTGCCCCGCCCGCAGCGCCACCGCGGCGTCGGCTGGTTCGGGCTCCACCTCGATGGCCACGTCAGAAGGGTAGTGGGCGGGGGCAGGGCGGGAAGGGGTCCCCGCCCCCACACCACGATCTGTCGTCAGCGGAACGCTCGCGTGCGGCTGCCGGCCGGGACTCCTGCCTGGGTGCATCCCGGGCCGGCAGCCTGCACGACGACCGGTGCGGCCGGTGACATCGATGTCGTCTGCGAGACCATCTGCGAGCTCTCCCCCTCGTCCGCTCGTGCTCGCCGGGCAGGTGCCAACGTAGGCGAACATGAACCCGACGTCAACATCGTCTTGCGAGGGCGTGCTGTCGTGACTTCGCGGCGGAGGGTTGTTAGCGTTCGGCCCGAACGTCCGTCTCCGGCTGGGAGCCAGCAGGGGAACGGGGAGATCGCCGTCGCCTCGTGGGAGGGATGTTGGACGCCCGTCGCAAGGTCGTCCGTCGCTGGGCCATCGTCGTCGTCGCCGCCGCACTGGCGACGGCGCCGAACACCGCGGCCGCATCGCCCGAGCAGGCCGAGCCCGGCCCGGACGAGCGCGCGGTGGCCGACGACACGCTGGTCGAGGTCGACGTCGACGTGCTGGTGGCGACGAACTCCGCCGCCGTGGCCTCCACGCTCACCGACCTCAGCACCGAGATCAGCGAGCAGCTCGACGCCTACAACGCCGCGAACGCCGCCGTCGCCGAGGCCAACACCAAGCTCGCCGACGCCGACAGCGCGCTGTCCGAGACGCAGTTCCTCATCGAGGAGACCACGCTCGCCAGCGACGAGGTCGTCGTCGAGGCCTTCATCAGCCCGCCCGCGGAGAGCGCGCTCGAGGTGCTCGCCGCCGAGTCGCTCGCCGACGCCACCGTCAAGCAGAACCTGCTCGACATGGACGCCGACCGCTCGGCCAGCGCGCTCACCGACCTGCAGGACGCGCTCGCCGAGTACGAGGAGCTCGCGGCCGCCCAGGAGGAGGCGCTCAACGCGGCGGAGACGGCCCGAGCCGAGGCCGAGGCCAAGCTGGCCGACCTCGAGGCCGCGCTCGACGCCCAGGCGCAGTTCGTCGTCGAGGTGCAGACGGCGCTCGCCGCGCAGTCCGGCGAGGAGGCACCCACCGACCCCGACGAGGCGGCGGCGCGGGCCGAGCGCATCAGCCAGATCGAGGCGGCGATCACGGCGGCCGCCGAGGCGAAGGCGCAGGCCGAGGCCGAGCGGGCCGCCGAGGAGGCCCGGCGGCGCAAGGTCGAGGCCGGCATCATGTTCTGCCCGGTCGACGGGAACGTGTCGTTCACCGACACGTGGGGCGCCGCTCGCTCGGGTGGGCGCTCGCACCAGGGCGTCGACATGCTGGCCGCCACGGGCACGCCCACCGTGGCGCCCGTCAGCGGCCAGGTGGTGCACCGCGGCACCAGCCTCGGCGGGCTGTCGTGGTACGTCTACGGCGACAACGGCAACACGTACTACGGCACCCACCTGTCGGGCTACCAGAACCAGGGCGCCGGCTGGGTCGAGGCCGGCACCCCGATCGGCTACGTGGGCGACTCCGGCAACGCCGCCGGCATCCCGCACCTGCACTTCGAGATCCACCCCGGCGGGGGATCGCCGATCAACCCCTACCCCGCCACCTCGGCCGCCTGCCCCGGCCACTGACCGGGCCCCGGGTCAGGTCACGAGCGCCGCGGCCTCGGCGGCCAGCTCGGCCTGCCGCATCCAGTCGCCGCCCGCCAGAGTGAGGACCACCCGTTCGGCGCCGAGGTCGGCCAAGGCGGCGATGCGGTCGGCCACCGCCGCAGGCCCACCGGTGAGCACCATGTCGTCGATCGCCCCGGCGGGCATGCCGTACATCCCGTCGGGGTCGGTGAGGCGCCGCTCGAGCCCGGCCCGGTCGGGCAGGGCGGGATCGCCGGCGATCGACGCCATCACGCTGCCCGTGACGGCCGGGGCGGGGCGCCCGCGCTCGTCTGCCAGCTCGCCGAGCCGGTCGATCGCGGGTGCGAGGTCGGCGGGCGGGATCGGCAGGGCGAACCAACCGTCGCCGTGGGCGACCGTGCGGGCGAGCGCCGCCTCGGACATACCGCCGACGAGAACCGGCGGCATCGGCGCGCCCGGTGCCAGGCGGACCGTCCGGTCGTCGAGGTCGACGGCCTTGCCCGCGACCAGGTCAGGCAGCACCGCGAGGGCGGCGTCGGTGGCGCGGCCCCGGTGGCGGCGCGGCACACCGGCGGCGGCCCACGAGAGCTCGTGGCGATCGCCGCCCACGCCGATGCCGAGCAGGACCCGGCCGTGCGAGGCCTCCTGCAGCGAGGCCACCTGCTTCGCCGCCCACACGACCGGGCGGAGCGGCAGGACCATCACGCCATAGGCCAGGCGCAGGCGGCTGGTCGCCCCGGCGGCGACGCCCAGGGCCACCGTGCTGTCGACGAACGGGACGCCCGTCCCACCCACGAGCTGGTCGACGGCCCACGCCGACTCGAAACCCAGGTCTTCGACGTGCCGGGCGGCGGTGGCCACGTCGGCGAGCCGGTCGCCCCGCTCGACCATGGTGGGCAGGAAGACGCCGATCGCTGGTCTCACCATTCTGGTACTCCTCAGTGGGGTCAGTTCCTACTTGTAACCGACCCCATCATCGGGCACTGTAGGCCCCGATGGAAGACGGCACCTCCCTGTCACCCGGGCACACCGGGGGAACCGACCCGCTGCGTCGCGTCGAGGCCACCCAGGCGTGCGCCGTGCGCGACGTCCTCGACCGACTGGGCGACAAGTGGTCGCTGCTCGTCGTCGAGCTGCTGGGGGCGGGGACGCAGCGGTTCACAGAGCTGCGCCGCGACGTCGACGGCATCAGCCAGCGCATGCTGACCCTCACCCTGCGCCGGCTCGAGCGCGACGGCCTCGTGCGCCGCACCGTCCACCCGGTCGTCCCCCCGCGCGTCGACTACGAGCTGACGCCGCTCGGCCGGTCCCTGCTCGACGCGATCGCTCCGCTCGTGGCGTGGGCCCGCTGCCACCGCGACGGCATCGCCGCCGCCCGCGCCGACTACGACGCCCGCCCGGCCGACCCGGCGGGCACGCCGGTCACGACATCGACCTGATCCCGCCCACGTGGGTCGGGACGCGACGCCCGGCCGGCAGGCGTACGCTGGCGCCGTGAGCGTCGCCGTCGAGCTCGAGGCCCTGGCCGCCCGCGTCGCCGAGTACGGCTCGCGGGCCTACCTCCTGACGGTCACCGACGACCGCGTGCCCCACGTGGTGTCGGTCGAGGTGGCCGTGCAGGACGGCCTGCTCGTCACCAGCGTGGGTCGCAGCACCGGCGCCAACCTCGGGGCCCGACCCCGCGCCACGTTCCTGTGGCCGCCACCCGAGCCGTCCGGCGACTACAGCCTCATCGTCGACGGCACCGCGGTCGACCCGTCGGGCGAGGGGCCGATCACGATCGAGCCCACGCGTGCGGTGCTGCATCGGGTGGCCGGCGCGACCGGCACCGGTCCCACCTGCGTGCCGGTCATGCCCGGCTGACCCCGGTCATGCCCGGCTGACTATCGTCGGGCAGCATGGGGTTGGGCGCTGGGGAAGGGGACCGCCGCGCGCGGCGCCCCGTCGGGAGCATGGCCGTCGGCGTGGCCGGTGCAGTCGCGATGGCCGCGGCTGCGGGGGTCGCCAACCGCCGACGACGCCGGCGCCGGTCGACGCCCGTCCCGCCCGAGCAGACCATGGCAGGGCCGCCCCGCTCGCTCACCGCCTCGGCTGCCCCCGTCCGGCCCGAGACGACCGGCACCGCCCCGGTCCGATCTGACGACGGCACCGACGGCGATACCCACGCCCCCGAGGCCACGCCGACCCAGCACGCCCACGCCCACGCCCCCGAGGCCGCGCCCACCCAGCACGCCGACACCCACGCTCCCGATGCCTCGGCCCCAACCCAGCACGCCGACACCCACGCTCCCGATGCCTCGGACGACGACACCGGCACCGACGCCGTCCCCGCGTTTGCTCGCGCCCCGACGGCGGGCGGGCCGCCGCGCGCGGTCGAGGCGCCGGCGCCGGACCCGGAGCTGCCGCAGGCGGCGACCCACGACCGCGCGGGCTCCCGGCAGGCGGCACCGTCACCGTCGGCCGCGGCATCGCCGGGCACCGGGCCCGACAACCGCGGGCGCGTCCGGTCCCGTCGGCGCGCGCGGATGGTCGTGGCCTCGGCCGTCGGGGCGGTGGCCATCGGAGCAGGCGTCGTCGCGGCCACCGGGGGCGGCGACGGGCCCGCCACCGATGCCGCCACGAACGACCCGGCCGGCACGACGGAGGCCACCACCACGACCGCCCCGCCACCGGTGGCGGCGGCCGAGGCCTTCGGTCACGCCGGTCGGCGGCTCGCCGAGGCCGGGTCGTTCACGTACGCCGGCACGGTCAGCGCCGACGACGTCAGCGACGTTCGGCCCAGCTTGTGGCTCGCCTCCGAGGCGACGGTCGAGGGCCAGGTCGCCACCACCACCGGTCGGCTCCACGAGGTGGCGGTCGCCGCCGAGGGAACGGCCGCGGAGACCGTGGCCGACGGCCCCACCGTATGGGGACGCAAGGCTCCGGCGGTCGAGCAGCTGGCCGGCGTGCCCTACGAGATGATCCCGGCCCTGTCGGACGGCGACCAGCCCGCCAAGGGAGCTGCGCTCCTGCCCACCTGGCTGGCCGCCGCGGTCAACCCCCTCGAGACCGGCAGCGACGACCAGGGTCGCCGCCGGTTCCAGGCGACCATCCCCGCCGAGGTCATCGGTCAGACCCAGGGCGGTCGCAGCCCGGTGAACGCCTCGGTGGCCCTCACCCTCGACGACCGGGGCGACCCGGCCCGGGTCGAGATCACCTCGACGCCCGGCGGCCCCACCCTGCACCTGGTGTTCGACATCTCGGGTCTGGGCGCACCGGTCGTGATCGAGCCACCGGTCTGAGGGCGGTCCGAGCCGCCCCGGTGGAGCCGGGCGACGCGCGGTGAGAGGCTGGTCGGCGTGGCCGCCCCCACGGCGCGTCTCGTGGCCGCCTGCCCCGACCGGCCCGGCATCATCGCCGCCGCCACCGCCTTCGTCGCCGACCACGGCGGCAACGTCGTCGACCTGCAGCAGCACACCGACCACCACGACGGGGCGTTCTTCCTCCGCCTCGAGTTCGAGGTCGACGCCTTCGACGTCGATCGGGCCGGGTTCGCCCCGGCGTTCGCACCGGTCGCCGACCGCTTCGACATGCGCTGGCGGCTCGGCCACTCCGACCACCGCCCCCGCGTCGGGTTGCTGGCCTCGAAGCAGCCGCACTGCGTGCACGACCTGCTCCACCGCTGGCGCGAGGGCGACCTGGCCATCGAGGTCCCGGTGCTCGTCAGCAACCATCCCGACCACGAGGCGGCGGCCGAGTGGTTCGGCGTCGAGTTCCGCCACCTGCCCATCGTCGACGGCGACAAGGCGACGCAGGAGGCCCAGGTGCGCCGGGTGCTACGCGAGCACGGCGTCGAGCTCGTGGTCCTCGCCCGCTACATGCAGGTGCTGTCGGCGGAGATGTGCGACGAGTGGTCGGAGCGCATCATCAACATCCACCACTCGTTCCTGCCGTCGTTCCAGGGGGCGCGCCCGTACCACCAGGCGCACGAGCGGGGGGTGAAGATCATCGGCGTGACCGCCCACTACGCCACGGCGGTGCTCGACGACGGGCCGATCATCGAACAGGACGTCATCCGGGTGAGCCATCGCGACGACGTCGACGACCTGCGCCGCAAGGGGCGCGACCTCGAGGTGGCTGTGCTGGCCAGGGCCGTGCGCGCCCACATCGGCGACCGCACCCTGGTCTACGGCCGGCGGACGGTCGTGTTCGACTGACCGCGGCGCGGTCGCACGGCGGGCTGGGCCCCGACCGTCAGCTGGTCATGCCGCCCAGGCCGACCAGGCCCCGGGCGAGCTCGATCTCGCCCATGTGCCGCAGGCCGTGCTGGTAGATCCAGCACTCGAGGGCGTCGAGCACGGTGATGCCCTCGTCGCCCGCCACCCGGGCGCTGTAGGTGTCGGCGACCACCGGGGGCAGCGGCCGGGGAACGAGGACGCGCCTCAGCTCGGCGGGGTCGAGCTCGTCGAGCCAGGCCTCGGTGCGGCCGAACACGGTGCGCTGGTAGTCGCCGAACGCCTCGTAGTCGCCGATGCGCTGGTGGACCATCTCGTCGACCGAGCGCTCCTTGCCGTGGTCGTCGATGGCCATCCGCACCCGCGCCTGCCAGCCCGCATCCCAGATGACGGCGTGCCCGCTGATGACGGCGAACGACACGTCCTGCATGTTCGTGTAGTGGAAGAGCGAGAAGGCGATGGGGAGGACGCCCTCTCGCTCGAAGTGGTTGACGTGTTCGGGGCCCATCGTGGCCAGCGCGTCTGCGTACAGCGAGTGCATCGCCCGCATGCGCCGGCGGAGCGAGTCGACAACCAGGGCATCCGTCGTCGCCGTCATGGGGGCAGGCTAAGTATTGTCAGGGCGCATGTCAATAGTTAGGGTGCCCCCGTGAGCCCTCCCGCCGCATCCGCTCCCGCCGACGGGCGCAACCTGCGCCGCGACCGCAACCGCGACGCCGTCGTCTCGGCGCTGCTCGACCTCTACCGCGACGGCAACCTCGCCCCGAGCGCCGAGCAGATCGCGGCGCAGGCCGGCATCTCGGCCCGCTCGCTCTTCCGCTACTTCGACGACGTCGACGACATGGTGCGCACCGCCATCGGGCGCCAGCAGGAGCACCTCGCGCCCCTCTACGCCGTCGACGCGTCGCCCGACCAGCCGCTGCACGAGCGCGTCGAGCGCTTCGTCGCCGCCCGCGTCCGCCTGATCGAGGGCATGGGTGAGGTCGGGCGGGTGGCGCGATCGCTCGCCACGCGCCAGCCCCTGATCCTGGCCGAGCTGGCCCGCATCCGGGGCACGCTCCGCCGCCAGCTCGCCGGGTTGTTCGCCCCCGAGCTCGACGCCCTGGCCGCCGACGAACGTGCGGCCACGCTCGCGGCGGCCGATGTCGTCGCGTCGTGGGAGTCGTTCGACCTCATGCGCTACGACCAGGGCCTCGGCCGCGACGACGCCGCCGCGGCGATGCACTCCGCCCTGCTCCGCCTGCTCGGCCCGGTCGGTCACTGATGCGCGGCACCGTCCGCAGGGACGCCGTCATCGGCGTGGACGCCGCCCGCGCGTGGCAGATCGTCGGCCGACCCGAGCTGCTGCACCACTGGTTCCCCGGTGTCGACGACTGCCGGGTGGACGGCGACCGGCGCACCATCACCCTCGGCACCGGGCTCACGGTGGACGAGACGATCGTGACCAACGACCCGCTCCAGCGCCGGTTCCAGTACCGCATCGCCGGCGGCCTCGTCACCGAGCACCTGGCCTCGGTCGACGTCATCGCGCTCACCCCCGGGTCGTGCCTGGTCACCTACGCCAGCGACGCCGACCCCGCCGCCATGGCCATCATGCTGGGAGGCGCCACCGGGGGCGCGCTCGCCGAACTGCGCCGCCAGCTCGAATCGGGCCACGGACCAGCGCTCGACGCGCTCGACACTGCCCCGGGAGGCACACCCTGATGGGCCGCAAGATCTTGTTCGTCACCACCGACCAGCAGCGCTACGACACGCTGGGGTGCAACGGCGGCACGCTCAGCCGCACCCCCGTCGTCGACGAACTGGCCGCCCAGGGCATCCGCTACGCACGCGCGGTTCCGCAGTCGGTCGTGTGCATGCCCTCGCGCGCCACCATCCTCACCGGGCAGCACCCGGACACGCACGGGGTGTGGATGAACGGGGTGGCCCTCCCGGTCGACGCCCCGTCGGTCGCTGCGGTGCTCCACCGGTCCGGCTACCGCACGGCGCTCGTGGGCAAGCCCCACTTCGAGCCCTTCCTCGATCCGTTCGGGCGGTTCGTCGAGAACCGCCTGGCGCGCGACGGCGTCCCCACCGCCACCTCGCCGTGGTTCGGCGGCGGTGACGGCCCGCATCGGGGCTTCGACCACCTCGAGCTCGCCACGCACGGATCGGTGGGCCCGTTGCACTACGCCCGCTGGCTCGCCGCCACCCACCCCGACGCCCTGGGTGGCTTCTACCCCGTGCTCGACGGCGACTTCGAGGTCAACGCCGCAGGCGGGGGCGACACCGGGGCCCCGCAGGTCAAGGACAACCCCGTTCCTCGCGACTGGTACCACACCGACTGGGTGGCCGACCGCACCATCGCGTGGCTCGACGGGCTCGCCGCGGACGACGACTGGTTCTGCTGGATGAGCTTCCCCGATCCCCACCACCCGTGGGATCCGCCCGTGTCAGAGATGGGGCGCGTCGACTGGCGCGACGTGCCGCTGCCGGCCGGTTACGTCGCCGACCCCGCCGAACGCACCCGCATCCTCGACGCCAAGCCGCGCCACTGGCGGCTGTGGTACGACGGCAAGCTCGTGTCGAACTACGAGGCCCCGGCGCGCTGGGTGCCCGCCACGCTCACCGCCGACCAGGTGCGCGAGGTCAACGCCCGCAACGCGGTCGAGGTGGAGCTGATCGACGAGGCGATCGGGCGGGTGCTGGCCGCGATCGACGCCCGGGGCTGGTCCGACGACCTCGACGTGGTGTTCACCACCGACCACGGCGAGCTGCAGGGCGACTTCGGGCTGCTGTTCAAGGGGCCGTACCACGTCGACGGGCTGATGCGGCTGCCGCTCGTGTGGCGCCCCGCACCCTCGGCGGGCGTGGCGCCGGCCACCGTGACGCGCCCCGTCGGCCTGGTCGACCTGGCCCCGACCTTCTGCGCCGCCGCCGGGCTGGCGGCGGAGCCCTGGATGGAGGGCGTCGCCCTGCCGGTGGACGACCACGACGCCGATCGCCGGCACCCGGGTCGGGCCGTCACGGTGTGGGACAGCGAGCTGCTCGGCGTCGACGTGCACCTGCGCACGATCACCCGCGACGGCTGGGTGTGCACCACCTACGGGCCGGGCACGGTGCACGACGGCACCGAGGGCGAGCTGTACGACCTGGCCGACGACCCGCGGCAACAGGTCAACCGGTGGGACGACCCCGCGGTCGCGTCCGTGCGCGCCGACCTGGTGGACGACCTGCGCGCGCAGCTGCGCACCCCACGCCGACCGCGCCTGCCGCTCGAAGCTCCGGTCTGACGAGCCGGCGAGGGACGCCGGCGGTGGCGCTCGGTCGCCTCGGCCCTAGGACTCGTGCTCGGTGAGAGCGACCGGCGTCAGCGTCTCGGCGCCGGGCTCACCCTCGACGAGGTAGGCCTGCACGTCGTTGCCCGATGCGAACGGGTCGGGCAGCAACAGGGCGTGGACCAGGCTCTCCAGGCCGAAGGGCCCGGACTCGACCGGCGCCACCGCGGCCACGACGTCGTTGACCGTCACCGCCACCACCCCACCGGGCGGCATGTCGGTGTGGCCGAGCAGCTCGAGCAGCGGAGCGCCGTCGCCCGGCTGCTCGATGCGACCGAGTCGCTCGACGGCGATGACGTCCTCGCCGCCCCCCGTCGCGTCGACAGCCAGGTCGGCCACGTCCCGGCCGACCAGCGCACCATGGGCGGTCCGTTGCCAGATGGCGTGGTCGCCGGTCCCCTCGACGTGGTCGGCGGCCAGCACGCGAGCCAACCCCTCCTCGCCGTCGAGGGCGACGTGGTCGCCCCCCTCCGCCGGCGCGACCTCGTGGAACTCGTTGTCCGCGATCTGCTTGTCGTCGCGGTCGCGCTCGTCGTCCGCCGCGCCGGCCGCCACGCCGTCGAGGTCCCACGGCAGGTCGATGCCCAGCTGCTCGGCGATGGTCGGCAGCACGTCGACGTTCCACAGGTTGGTGTCGTCGACGACCCCGGTGTCCTGGTGCGGCGCCTTGACGATCAGCGGCGTCCACGCCACCTGCTCGTACTGCTCCTCGGACACGCCCCGCAGGGGCTGATCGTC
>JAFGPU010000348.1 GCA_016936035.1 Acidimicrobiales bacterium | reverse complement strand
GGGGTGCCCTGGCCCACCGACGACTGGCCCCGCGCCGAGCCCCTGGACGCGGTGGCGCACCGGCTCGCCGACCTGCTCGACGACATCACGGCCGACACGTCGCGCTACGGCACGACCTTCGCCGTCGCCGTGGTGCACCGCGGGCGCCTCGTCGCCGAGCGCTACGGCGGCGAGCTCGAGCACTGGGACCGCCCCCACGAACCCGTTGACGCCTCGACGCGGCTGCTGTCGTGGTCGATGGCCAAGTCGATGCTGCACGCCGTCGTCGGGATGCTGGTCGCAGAGGGACGGCTGTCGCTGGACGGCCCCGCGCCCGTGCCCGAGTGGGCCGACGCCGACGACCCGCGCCACGCCATCACGCTCGAGCACCTGCTCACCATGCGCGACGGCCTCGCCTTCAGCGAGGTCTACGACGACACCGGCAGCTCGGACGTCATCGAGATGCTGTTCGGCGCGGGCCAGGCCGACATGGCCCACTACGCCGCCGACCGCCCCCTCGCCCACCCGCCCGACACGGCGTTCAACTACTCGTCCGGCACGTCCAACATCGTGTCCGGCATCGTGGCCCGGGTGGTGGGCCCCGGCGAGCCCTACCAGCGGTTCCTCGACGACCGGTTGTTCGGCCCGCTGGGCATGCGCTCGGCCGAGGCCAGGTTCGACGACGCCGGCACGTTCGCCGGGTCGTCGTACGTGTACGCCACCGCCCTCGACTACCTGCGGTTCGGGCTCCTGTACCTGCGCGACGGCGTGTGGGAGGGCACGCGGCTGCTGCCCCCGGCATGGGTCGACCACGGCCGGCGCATCCGCAGCTACGACGAGCCCGAAGATCGCTGGTACGGGGCGCACTGGTGGAGCGTCGGCGACGACCTCGGCACCTTCTGGGCCAGTGGCTACGACGGTCAGTCGCTGCTGCTCTGCCCGCCGCTCGATCTGGCCGTGGTGCGCCTGGGTCGCTCGCCCGAGGACCACCACAACCCCAACCTCAAGGCGTGGCGGGCCGACGTGGTCGAGGCGTTCCGTCACGCCTGAGACGCCGCGCACCGGGCGCCACGACCGCGACGTGGGCTGGTCGACCGGTAGCGTCTGGCAGTCGTGAAGGTTCGCCGCCAACTCGGTCTCCGCGCCCGGGTGATCGCCTCGGGCGTGCTCATCGCGCTCGTGCTGTCGGTGGCGCTCGCCCTGCTCGCCTACCAGCTCACCCGCACCGAGCTGGTCGACGACCGCGAGAACCGGGCGACCGCGCAGGCCTACCTGAACGCCCGGGTCCTGCGCAGCGCCCTGCGCACGCCCGAGCCCGACATCGCCGCCATCCTCTCGTCGCTCGAGGGCAACGCCGGGTCCGCGGCGATCACCCAGGTCGACGGCCAGTGGTACGCGGGGTCCGTCGGGCGGGGCCCCGACAGCCTCCCCCCGTCGTTGGCCGAGGCGGTGGCGAACGGCGAGACCGGCCGCCAGATCGCGATGGTCGACGAGCTCCCCCACGTGGTCGTCGGCGTGCCGATCGCAGAGTTCGAGGCCCAGTACTTCGAGCTGGTCCCGCTCGACGACATCGACGACGCCCTGGGCGACCTCGCCCGGGGCCTGACCGTCGGGGCGCTGCTGGCCACGGGGGCGGGGGCGCTGGCGGGGTGGTACGCAAGCGGTCGGGTCCTGCGGCCGCTCGGCCGGATGGCGGACGCCGCCACCGAGATCGCTGGGGGCGATCTGCACACCCGCGTCGACGCACTCGGCGACCCCGACCTCGAACCGTTGCAGCAGTCGTTCAACCGTATGGCCGACTCGGTGCAGGAACGCATCGAGCGCGAGCACCGGTTCACCTCGGACGTCAGCCACGAGGTGCGCTCTCCCCTGGCGGCCATGCTCTCCGCCATCCACATCGCCCGCCGGCGCGACGACCCGCAGGCGGTCGACGACGCGCTGGCCCAGCTCGAGGAGCGCACCGAGGCCTTCCACGACCTCGTCGTCGACCTGCTGGAGATCTCGCGGGTCGACGCCGGCGTCGCCCAGCTCGACCTCGAGCCCGTCGACCCCCGCCGCCTCGTCGACGCGGTGCTGGGCGACATGAACCTCGACGACCTGCGGGTCGACGTCGACGCGTCGGCGCCTCGCTCGATCATGGTCGACAAGCGACGGCTCGGACGCATGGTGATCAACCTGCTCGAGAACGCCCAGCGCTACGGGGGCGGCCCCACCCGCGTCGAGATCGCCGGCGACCGCGACGTGGTGCGCATCGCGGTCGAGGACGAAGGCGAGGGCGTGCCGGAGCACGAGCGCCGGCACATCTTCGGGCGGTTCGCCCGGGGCGAGACCGCCCGGGCCGGCCCGGCCAAGGGCACGGGGCTCGGCCTGGCACTCGTCGCCGAGCACGCCCGCCTGCACTCGGGCAGGGTGTGGGTCGAGGACGCTCCCGGTGGCGGCGCCCGCTTCGTCATCGAGCTGCCGGTGGGCGGGGGTGCCCGCCCGTGACCGCACGCGCGGCCCTCGCCACGACGATCGTGCTGGCCCTCGCCGCCTGTGGTGTCCCCACCGACGACGAGGCCCGCCTCACCGACCCCGCGGAGGTGCCGTTCGGCCTGCTCGACACCGACCGCCGGGGCCGCACCGAGGCCGAGCCGTCCGGGCCCACCGTCGTGGAGGTGTACCTCCTCGCCGAGACCGAAGGGGCGCTGATACCCGTCGCCCGGCGGGTCGAGGACCCGGGGCTCATGACCGCGCTGGCCGAGCTGGAGCGGGGGCCGACCGACGCCGAGGCCGCCGCCGGACTGCGCAGCGCCCTGGACGAGACCGACGTCATCATCGACGCCGACATCCGCGGTGACACGGCGACCGTCGACCTCGCCGAGGGGTTCTCCGCCATCAGCGGAGCGAGCCAGCTGGTGGCCATCGCCCAGACCGTGTTCACCGCGACCGCGCGACCAGGCGTCGAGCAGGTCGCCTTCCTGCTCGAAGGCCGCCCGATCGAGATCCCCCGGGGAGACGGCTCACTGACGAGCGGTGCGGTGACCCGGGACGACTACGCCGGCAGTGCCCTCGGTCTCTGATCGGCGACCGCCGCCGTCGCGCCCAGACAGGAGAAGCGGGGGAACCTGGACGCCCCTCGCCGACGTCTCACGTACCGACCCCGGCCCGAGAGGACCCGCGATGCACACGACGACGCCCCACCCGACCAGCCCCGGCCGGCGGATCGCGCTCGCGCTCGGCTCACTACTCGTCGCCCTGTTCGCCATCACGGCCAGCGCGGCGCCCGCCGGGGCCTGCGAACCGCTGCCCTGGCCCCAGTGGGACGACCTGCGGGCCGCCGAGTCCGCCCCCGTCGACTCGGTCGCCGGCGAGATCACGTCCGTCGTCAAACGGGTGCACCGGGCCGACAACGGCAAGGGGACCGCGTCGGTGTCGGTCGCGGTCCGTCACTGGGGGCCTGACGCACCGACCGGCCCCGTCGAAGCCCGGCTCCACGACGACACCGACCTCGACGACGACATGTGCGGGTTCCCGAGCGCTCGGGCCGAGGGCACCGTCGAGTACGTGGCGCACACCGGTGGCTTCGGCTCGATCGAGATCCACGGACGCGCGGACGAAGCCACCCTCACCCGGCTCTTCGGGCAGCCCACCGACCTCGAGGTCGACGAGGCCGACGTCGCCGCCACCGTCGACGACATGCCGGGCGGCTCGACGCCGTGGGCGACGATCGCCGGCTACGGCGCCGTCGCCGCCGTCCTCGCCGGTGCCGTCGCTGCCGGTGTCGTGGCCCTGCGTCGCCGCCGGCCGGTGACGGCCCGGCGCTGACCCGCCGGTCGGGGTCGTACTGCTCCGACCGCAGGCGGTGGCAGGAGTCGCCGCGTGCCGAGCCACGTGGTAGACCCGCGCACGACGGGACGCCGGCGATGCTGCCGGCCGACAAGCGGGAGACAGCATGAGACGAAAGCTGGGAGGCGGCCTCGCCCTGGGCGTGGCCGTGGTGGGATCGATCGCGCTCGCGACCCCGGTGCTCGCCGGCGTGGCCGAGATCGTGCCCCTCGACGGGGCCCTCTCGGCCGAGGTGGTGGCGCCCGGTACCACGGTGACCGCCAGCTCGGTCGAGCCGTGCACGATCCACGAGGGCGAGCCGACCGAGCTCTCCTGGGCCATGGGCTCCTACGACGAGGCGGAGCCCCGCGTCACCGGCGTCGCCGCCCTCGACGCGGACGGCCACTGGCAGGTCGACTTCACCGCCCCCGACGACACCGGGGAGTTCGTGTTCTTCGCCGTGTGCGGCGACGACGTCGGCGAGGGCGACGAGATCGGCGACGTGTCCGAGCTCCCCGCCGAGGTGATCGAGGAGGGCAAGGCCCCGCTGGTGGCCGCGGGCACCAGCGGCGAGCAGGGCCCGCTCGAGTACTACGAGCTGTGGTTCACCGTCGAGGAGGAGACCACGACGACCACGGCCCCGCCGGTCGACACGG
>JAFGPU010000347.1 GCA_016936035.1 Acidimicrobiales bacterium | reverse complement strand
CGCAGCGGGCGAGCGGCCCGCCAGCCGGTGGGGCTGGCGTCGGGCATGCGGCCTCCCGGACGGGGTTCCCTGCCGACGATCCTACGGTTCGGGCCGACCGCAACGCGTCGGCCCCGTGGTATTCCCACCCGAAGCGATGAGCGGCGAGACAGGCGGGTAAGCGAAGGGAGAGTCTTCGAGGCGAGGAGCGACGATGACGAGCGACGGTCCGCCGCCCCCTCGGCGCGACGCGACCGTCGGCGCCGGCACGGGTGTGCCGTCCGAGCCGCGCGTGCGCGGCTGCCTGCGGGAGTCCAGCGAGACCCGTGATCAGCTGGCCGAGTACCTCTACCAGCGGCTGCACCCGGCGATCGCCGTCCTCGGCGCCCTTTTCCTGGTCGTCGTGCTCGCGCAGTCCGCCGCGCGCGAGGGCACCGCCCTGCACCGGGCGTTGCTGGTGCTCACCTGGGTGCTGTGGGCCACCTTCGCCGCCGAGTACGTGCTGCGCCTGGTGATCGCGCCGTCCACCACGGGCTTCCTGCGGCGCACGTGGTGGCAGCTCCTGTTCCTGGCCATCCCGTTCCTCACCATGGTCCGCGCCCTGCTCGTCCTGCGGGTGGCGCGCCCCACCCGCGTGGCCGTGGCCGCGCTGCGGGGCGGGCGTTCGGCGAAGGTCACGCTGACCAGCCGGGGCGCCTGGGTCGCCGTCGTCACCGCCATCGTGGTGTTCGCGGCTGCCGACATCCTCTACCGGGCCGATGCTGTGACGCCCTACGGCACAGCGCTCCACGCCGCCGCCCTGGCCACCATGACCGGCGAGCCCGTCCCCAGCGACGACGGTCTCGCGCACGTGGTCGACGTCGTCCTCTCGGCCTACGCGGTCGTGGTGTTCGCGGCCCTCGCCGGCATCGCCGGCGCCTACTTCCTCGAGCGGAAGGACGAGGACCGCCGCTCCGGCGCCCCGGACGGGTAGGTGGCGTTCGCGACCGTCGCCGGCGCCTGCAACGGCTGTTGAGGCGACACCCCGAGCCCCATCGACTTCCCCCGCCGTAACCAGAGTATGGCCTGGTGGGGGGCTTGCCGCAAGGACCTCGGGCGTGCCGACAATGCCCGACATGAGTCCCCCAACCGCTCCCGCCATCGAGGTCGAGAACCTCGTCAAGACCTACGGCGAGGTCGACGCCGTCCGCGACGTCTCGTTCACCGTCGGCCCGGGTGAGGTCTTCGGCTTCCTCGGGCCCAACGGCGCCGGCAAGAGCACGACGATCAACATGCTCTGCACGCTGACGCGGCCGACCTCCGGCACGGCCCGCGTGGGCGGCTTCGACGTCGTCGGAGCGCGCGACGACGTCCGCCGCCACATCGGCCTCGTGTTCCAGGACCCGACGCTCGACGTCCAGCTCACCGCCGAGCAGAACCTCCGCCTGCACGCCGAGCTCTACGACATCGACCGCAGCGTCGTCCCGGACCGGATCGACCGCATGCTCGAGATGGTCGACCTGGCCGACCGGCGCCGCCAGCCGGTGATGACGTTCTCCGGCGGCATGAAACGACGCCTGGAGATCGCCCGCGGCCTCATGCACTCGCCGCGCGTGCTGTTCCTCGACGAGCCGACCATCGGCCTCGACCCTCAGACCCGCAGCTCGATCTGGCGCTACATCCGCGCCCTGCAGGAGCAGGAAGGCACCACCGTCTTCATGACCACGCACTACATGGACGAGGCCGAGCTCTGCGATCGCATCGCGATCATGGATCGCGGCGAGATCGTCGTGCTCGACACCCCCGAGGCACTCAAGGCGAGCGTCGGCGCCGACCGCGTGGTGCTGGGCACCGTCGCCGCCGACGCCGCCCTGGCCGCGCTGCGCGACCGCTTCGCCATCGAGGCGGCGGTCGCCGAGGGCGCGGTCACCTTCCACGTCGAGGACGGCGAGGCGTTCGTGCCCCGGCTGTTCGCCGAGCTGGGCGTGGGCATCACGTCGGTCACCGTGGCCCGGCCCACCCTGGACGACGTCTTCATGCGCTACACGGGCTCGACGATCCGCGACGCGGAAGCCGGACCGGACCGCGTCCCCAGCCCGATGCACGTCTTCGCGAAGGCGGGCCGATGAGCACCACCATCGTCGACGTCGTCGCCGTCCGCGTGCCGCAGGACTCGTGGCGATCCGAGGCCCGGGCGGTGCGCGTCGTCTGGTGGCGCGACCTGGTCCGCTTCGCCGACGACCGCGTGCGCATCGTGACGGCGCTGATCCAGCCGCTGCTGTTCCTGTTCGTGCTCGCCCCGGGGCTCGAGCCGTTGTCTGCGGCATCCACCGACGGCGTGGCGCTCACGACGTTCATGTTCCCCGGCATCCTGTGCATGGCGATGTGGTTCAGCGCCATGATCAACGCGGGCGGGCTGGTCATGGACCGCGAGCTCGGGTTCCTGCGGGAGATGATGGTGGCGCCGGTCCGGCGGTCGTCGATCGTCGTGGGCAAGTGCCTGGGCGGCACCACGATCGCCGCGACCCAAGGGGGGATCCTGCTGGCCGTGGCCGGCCTGGCCGGCGTGCCCTATGAGCCGGCGCTGCTGTTGGGCATCTTCGGCCTGCAGCTGCTGATCGCCTTCTCGGTCACCGCCCTCGGCGTGCTGGTCGCCACCGCGGTCAAGCAGGCGCAGACCTTCAACCTGGTGGCGCAGGTGCTCGTCTTCCCGACGATCTTCCTGTCCGGCGCGATGTACCCGGTCGCCGATCTGCCGACGTGGCTGGGCGTCCTGAACCGCCTCAACCCGCTCACCTACGCCGTCGACGCCATGCGGCGGCTGGTGTTCGACCACCTCGACGTCTCCGAGGCGGCCCGCGCCAGGCTCGCGCCCGGCGTCACCTGGTGGGGCTGGCCGGTGCCCACCTTGCTGGAGGCCGCCATCGTCCTCGCCCTTGGCTCGGCCCTGCTCACCCTGGCCATCACGCACTTCTCGCGCACCGACTAGGTGTACGAGGTGGTCGCCTCCATGCACCTCACGG
>JAFGPU010000346.1 GCA_016936035.1 Acidimicrobiales bacterium | reverse complement strand
GTCAAGGTCGAGGCCGGCCAGTCGGTCGGCTCCGGCGACGTCGTCGTGGTCATCGAGTAGCCGGCGCCGGCTGTCCCACCGCCCCTCGTCCCCTCCCGGGGACCGCGGGCGACGCTCCAAACGGCCCCTCCCCGCCGGCGGCCACCCAGACCCGCTCCCTCTCGCAGGCCGGCCCCAGCGCCTGGCGTCCGACACCAGCAGGCGGGAGGCGGCCACGTGACAGGCGCCACACCCCGGTCGCCGCATCTGGCGTCCGTCACCAGCACCACGCCACCTCACAGACGCCAGATCCGACGACTGACGCCCCCGGCGTCGGTCGCCGGGCCGGGCGCAGTAGCCGTGGACGCGACACGACAACCGCCGACGGTGCGCCTAGAGTCACCGCACGGGCGTGGCCGAGGCACCGCCACACCCGGATCGGGGACAGGTCCCCCTGCGCAACGCGACACAACGCAGGAGGACGGATGGACCCGCATTGGGCTCGCTTCGTCGAGTTCGCCCGAGGTCACGACGGGGTGGCCACCTGGTCCGAGGCCATGAGGCTCCACCTACCGCCCGAGCGACTGCAGTCGTGGCAGCGGTCGGGGCGCATCCGGCGCGTGGCGCCGCAGGTCTACGTCATCGCGGGTGTGCCGGACAGTTGGCGTCAGCGCGTGCGCATCGCCGCCTGGTCGAGCGCAGGGTGGGCCTCCCACCGCACCGCTGCCGCGCTGGACGAGCTGAACGGTTTCATCGGGCGGACCATCGAGGTGGTCACCGAGCGCGGCCGCCGGCGGAAGCGGGTTACCTGGACGGTGCACGAGAGCCGGACCCTCCGAGCCGCCGACCTGACCGTCATCGGCGGAGTGCCTGCAACGTCGACAGTGCGGACGATCCTCGACCTACCGGCCGTCGCCCCACCCTTCCTCGTCGCCAAGGCGCTCGACGACGCCGGCCGACGCTCGCCGCACATGCTCGGCGCCATCCTCCGCCGCCACCAGGAGCTACCCCGACGGGGCAGGCGCGGCGCCGCTCTCATGAGCGCTCTGCTCAGCGAGCGACTCGGCGAGCCGGTCGGGGACAACGACTTCGAGACGCTGGCGATCCGTCTGGTGCGGTCGATCGGGCTGCCCGATCCCGTGCCGCAGTTCCAGGTGCGAGATGGCGACGGCTTCATCGCCTACATCGATCTGGCGTGGCCCGACATCAAGTGGTGGGTCGAGTGCGACGGTCTCGACAGCCACTCGGGCAAGGCCGCGCACGAGTGGGACCGGATGCGCCGCCGCCGGCTCAAGCGGCTCGGCTGGGACGGCATCGAGATCACCTACGACGACGTCACCGAGCGACCGGAGGCGTGCGCGAGGGACCTGCGCGACCTCTACCACGAACGTGCCGCCGCCCATCGCTCGGGTCCTGGCTGAGCCGCCGCCTCCGGGCCGCACTCGACGTCGCATCGGCCTGGCTATCGACGTTGTCCCGGAGGTGGCGATTGCGCGCCCATCTGGCGTCCCTCACCAGCACACCACCACCTGAGAGACGCCAGAAGGACACCCGCCCCCACCCCACCGGCCAACGCCAACCCCAACACCGGCCCACGCCGACGCCAGAACATCTGGCGTCCCTCACCAGCACATCACCACCTGAGAGACGCCAGAAGCACAGCGGCCCGCACCCCGCCGCCCGTCCCCGAACCCCGACGCCGCCTGCACCCCACCAGCCCACGCCGGCCCCGACGCCGGCCCCGACGCCAAACCCGAGGGCGACGGCGGAGCATCCGGCGTCTCTCACCAGCACCATGAAACCTGAGAGACGCCAGAACGGGGGCAGCTGGCCTGGTGCGCTGACCGAAACGCCAGAAGGGCAGCGACCGACCGCCGCCTAACCTTCGGCCCATGGCCGGCGACCGCCCGTACGACCGGGGTGCCCTGGCCCGGATCCATCACGAGGGCTTCGGGTTCCACGCCGACGCCTGTGCTCCGGGCATCCTTGCGCTGCTCGAACCCGTCAAGGAGCGCGGCGGCCTGGTGGTCGAGGTGGGATGCGGAACCGGCCTGCTCACGCGCCACCTCGTGGGAGCGGGCCACCGCGTGGTCGCCACCGATGCGTCGGCGGCGATGCTCGACATCGCCCGGTCCTACGTCCCGGGCGCGCTCGACCACCGACTCGTCGCCCTCCCCGACGACCCGTTGGGCGAGGCCGACGCCGTCGTCTCCACAGGGCACGCGCTCAGCTACCTCCCGAGCCGCGAGCGCCTGGAGGAGGCGCTCGTCGCGTGCGCCCGGGCCCTGCGCCCGGGTGGGGTGCTCGCCCTCGACATCGAGGACCTGACGACCCGCGACGCGCAGATGGCTCGCTCGCCGTCGGGGTGGCTGGGTGACGACTGGGCGCTGGTGATCGAACGGGTCAGCGACGGGCCCGACCACTTCGCCCGCGTGCACACCAGCTTCGTGCGCGAGGACGACGGCCGCTACCTGCGGGAGCGAGAGCGCCACGACAACGTGCTGATCGACGTCCGCGCTGTCTTGCCGCCGCTCCTCGAAGCCGAGGGCCTCGAGGTCGAGATCCGGACGAGCTTCGGCTCCGAGACCACCATGGAGGGACTACTGGTGG
>JAFGPU010000044.1 GCA_016936035.1 Acidimicrobiales bacterium | reverse complement strand
GGGCGGTCGATGATCCACCTCGACGAGGTCGACGCGGGACCGGCCGACACCCGGCAGACGGCGCCGACCGTGTGCATGCACTGCACCGACCCGACGTGCGCCGAGGTGTGCCCCGCCGACGCCATCAAGCAGAACGAGGAGGGGGTGGTGCAGTCGGCGCTGAAGCCCCGCTGCATCGGCTGCTCGAACTGCGTGATCGCCTGCCCGTTCGGCGTGCCCAAGATGGTCAGCGAGATCGACCTGATGATGAAGTGCGACCTGTGCCTCGACCGCACCTCCGAGGGCAGCAAGCCGATGTGCGCCTCGGTGTGCCCGAGCGACGCCCTCTGGTACGGGTCGCCCGACGAGTTCGCCGCCACCCGGCAGGGACCGCTCGGCACCGGGTTCGTGTTCGGCAACCAGCACGTCACCACCAAGGTCCGCGTCGTGCTCGACGAGACGCCGGGACCGCTCGACGTGCTGTCGGGCCGGCTCGCCCCGCCCCGCTGGCTCGACGACCCCTTCGCCCTCGGGGAGGCGCCATGAGCGAGACGCCCACGACCCCGCCGCCGGTGTGGCGGCGCGACTTCCCGTACACGGCCGAGGGCGAGGACGACGTCACCCGTCGCGAGTTCGTGCGCTTCCTGATGCTGGGCTCGGGCGCGTTCGCCGCCGGCACCGCGGGGGTGGCCGCCATCACCTCGGCGCGCGGCGAGCCGCACGGGGACGAGCAGGCGGTCGTCGAGCTGAGCGAGCTGCGCGAGGACGAGCCCTACCTGTTCAAGTACCCGACGAGCGACGACCCGGCGATCCTGCTGCTGCGCCCCGACGGCGAGCTGGCCGCGTACAGCCAGAAGTGCACCCACCTCGGGTGCGTCGTCTACCTGAACGCAGCGGGGGACGAGCTCGTGTGCCCGTGCCACGAGGGCGGGTTCTCGGCTGCCACCGGCGAGGTGCTCTTCGGGCCGCCGGAGCTGCCGCTGCCGACCATCTCGGTCGAGGTCCGCGACGGCACGGTGTGGGCCACGGGGATCGACCATGGCTGAGCAGCGCGCATCGGAGGCCGGCCGTCCGTCCCGCCCGCGGCGCGTCCGCCCGGCCACGGCCGTGGGCATCTACGTGCTGGTGCTCATCGTCCTCCAGATCTTCCTGCTGTCGGTGGCGCTCGACGGGTTCCACAGCTACGACGCCGGACTGGCCTGGGGAGCGGCCGTGACGTCGACCGTGCTGTGGGCCAGCGTCATGGTCCTCGAGCGGCTCCTCGGCCGCCTCTAGAGGCCTCTGGGGACACGTGGCGGACGCAGACGACCGGCGCGAGAGCGCCAACCTGGCGTCGCGGCTGCGCCTGCCGGCGCTGCTCGACCGTTACCCACGCACCGCCGTCATGGGGACGTTCGCGTTCCTGAACGGTCTGCTCACCATCGGCATCCTCGCCGCGGTGGCGATGCTCACCGACACGCCGTCGCTGTTCCCGTCCCTCGGACCCACCGCCTTCCTGTTGTTCAGCACGCCGATGCTGGCCTCGGCGTGCCCGCGCAACACGATCGAGGGCCACCTCATCGGCGTGCTCGCCGGCTACCTGTCGCTGGTGCTGTTCGGGCTCACCGACGCCCCCGCGACGATCGAGGAGGGCGTGAGCGCCCAGCGGGTCGGCGCCGCCGCCCTGTCGTTGGCCCTGACCAGCGGGGTGATGGTGTGGCTGCAGCGCCCGCATCCGCCGGCGGGGGCGACCACCCTCATCATCTCGCTGGGCATCCTGCGCGAGCCGTGGCAGCTCGTCGTGCTCATGGTGGCGGTGGTGCTGATGGTGGGGCAGGGCTACGTCATCAACCGCGCCGCCGGCCTGCCGTACCCGCGCTGGTCGCCGGTCGACCCGGGGGCGCCGGCAGGACCGCCGGGTGGGGGTGGCGGTGGCGGTGGCGGCGGCGCGGCTGACCGCTCGCGGTGACGGTCGACGGCACACGAGCCGTCTCACGTCACCGGCTGTGGTAGCGCGACAACTCAGCGCGATGTGACCTATTTCACGGCATCTGGGGTCTTGTCGATGAGGGTCTTTCATGGCGAAACTGCAACCGCTCATGCCCACCGCAGAGCCCCCGAAACGAGCGACGGACCGACCGCCACGGTCCGCATGTCGCTCCAAGAGGCGAGCCGGTTCCGGTCTTGGGGAGAAGCCCGGGACCGGCCGCCCCGGGGTCACAGTGCGAGGCATGGCTCCCGGTGGTCCGGGCCGACGATCGGCCCGGAACCCCGGGGTTCTCTCCGTCCGAGAGTCGCGGCGACCTTGCCCGCTCAGGTGGCGAGGGGCGACCGCACGTCGAAGCCGAGCCCAGCTGCGGCCGGGATCTGGTGGCGGTCGAACGTGAGGTAGGTCGCCGGCCGGGGTAGGCGGTCGGCGGCGGCCAGGTGCACCGCATCGGTGGTGCGCAGGCCGTAGGTGGCGCCCAGCTCGACCGCGTGGGCGAGGCAGCGGTCGTCGACCGGAATGACCACGAAGGCGTCCCAGTCGTCTCGGAGGTGGCCCCACATGCGCTGGTGCTGGCTGGGCGTCACCGCCAGGCGGTGCAGGGCCAGCAGCGTCTCGGACCGGCACAG
>JAFGPU010000345.1 GCA_016936035.1 Acidimicrobiales bacterium | reverse complement strand
GCTCAGCGCCATGGTGCGCTTCCCCGACGAGGCGTTCTACGGTCCCGGCCCCTGGCCGACGGTCGTCGAGTACTCCGGGTACGCGCCCTCGAACCCCGCGTCGGAGGAGGCGGGGGCGCGCCTCGCCCGGGCGCTCGGCTACGCCACGGTCTCGGTCAACATGCGGGGCTCGGGGTGCTCGGGTGGCGTGTTCGACCTGTTCAACCCGGCGCAGATGGCCGACGGCTACGACACGATCGAGATCGTCGCCCGCCAGCCGTGGGTCAAGGGCGGCACGGTCGGCATGGTCGGGTTGTCGTACTCGGGCATCAGCCAGCTCTACACGGCGGCCACGAACCCGCCCCACCTCGCCGGCGTCACCGCCCAGTCGGTCATCGCCGACCCGTGGCTGCAGGCGTGGCCCGGCGGCATCTACAACTCGGGCTTCACCCGCCAGTGGATCGAGCAGCGCAACCGGGCCGCCGCGCCGGGCGGCACCAGCTGGGTCACGCAGCGCATCGACGGCGGCGACACCACGTGCGCTGCGCACCAGCCCCTGCGCAACCAGATCCTCGACTTCGAGGCGCTGGCCAGCAGCCTGACCAGCTACAACGAGTCGTCCGCCGCCCGCGACCTGCGCCTTCTCGTCCGTGACATCAAGGCGCCGGTGTTCATCAGCGGGGCCTTCCAGGACGAGCAGACCGGCCCGCAGTTCACCACCATGCTCGACGACTTCGACAGCGCCGAGGTCGTGCGCACCAACCTGTGGAACGGGCGCCACCCCGACGGCTACGGCCCGGCCAACGTCATGGACTGGTTCGAGTTCCTCGAGCTGTACGTCGCCGACCGGGTGCCCGAGATGCACCCCCTGCTGCGCGCAACGCTGCCGTCGGTGCTCGCCGACCAGTTCGACCTCGAGGACGTCGAGCTCGGCCCCGACCGCTTCGCCAACTTCGGCGACGACGTGGCCGCCGCCCGCGCCGCCTACGAGGCCGAGGACCCGGTGCGGGTGGTGTTCGAGAGCGGCATCGGGGCCAACGAGGTGGGCGAGCCGGGCGGCACCTTCGAGCTCGACCTCGACTCGTGGCCCGCCCCGGAGGCCGAGCCGACCACGTTCTACCTGGGCGACGACGAGATGCTCGCGCCGGAGGCCCCGCATCCGAGCGACGCCGGCGGCGTCGACAGCTTCCGCTTCGACCCCGACGCGGGCGAGTCGACGCTGTTCGGCGGCACCGGCGACTACCCGCTGCTCGCCCGCTTGTGGGACGTCGACTGGACACGCTTCGACCCCGGTGAGGAGCTCTCGTACCTGACCGCCCCGTTCGAGCGCGACACGGTGTTCGCCGGGCCGGGCTACGCCCGGCTCTACGTGGCGTCCGACGCCGCCGACGTGCACGTGCAGGTCTCGGTGTCGGAGGTGCGGCCCGACGGCACCGAGTACCTGGTCCAGAACGGGTGGCTCGACCTGGGGCACCGGGCCGAGGACCGCCGGCGCAGCGAGGGCCTCGAGATCGTCCACCCGTTCACCGAGGACGCCTACGAGCCGCTGGAGCCGGGCCGCTACGTCGAGGCCCGGGTCGACATCCCGTCGTTCGCCCACGCCTTCCGGGCCGGGTCGCAGCTGCGCCTGTCCATCACCACGCCCGGGCGCAACCACGCCACCTGGGAGTTCGACAACCCCGACTACGGCGGTGACGTGCCCACCCAGCTGGTGGCCCGCACCGGCCGGATGCCCTCGGCGCTGGTGCTGTCGTCGATCGACGGCGTCGAGGTGCCGGCGATGACGCCGGCGCCGTGCCCGGGGCTGCGGGGCCAGGCCTGCCGCCCGTTCGTGCCGACGGAAAACGTGCCCGGCTGAGGGTCCATCCGTGGGGAGGCGACGAAGCACGTGCCCGACCGAGCACGCGCCCGGCTGAGCACGTGCCCGGCTGAGAACGTTCCGGCTGGCGCCGCCTGATCGGCGCCCGCCTCCCGACCCGTCGGAGGCGCTCACCCGGCCCCTACGATGGCCGGGTGAGCGCCCGCACCCTCCGCCGCCCCGAGGTCTCGTGGCCCACGCTCGTCGCCCTCGGTGTCGCAGGCGGCCTCGCCTGGTGGCTCACCAGGGCGAGCCTGCTGGCCGTGGTCATCGCGGTGCTGGCGGGCTGGCTCATCCTCAAGGTCGGGTTCGGGGTGCTGTCGGGTCTGGCTACACCGTTGCCCCCGCCGCCGCCGGCGGGTGAGCTGCGCAAGGTGCGCCTGGTCTACCGGTGCTCGCTCTGCGGCACCGAGGTGCGCATGACCAGTGCCAACGACGAGGTGCCGGAGCCGCCCCGACACTGCATGGAGGACATGGACCTCCTGTCGTCGGTCGACGGCTGAGGACGCACCCGCGCGCCACGTGCTGCACCGGTCGCTTTCCCACAACCTGTGGACAAGGCTGGGGAGCGTAACATCGATGTAACTTCCGTGAGCTTGCGCCCACCGACGGTGAACGCAGCCCTTCGACCAGCCAACATCGAGGTGACGCCGGGTATGCGCTCGCGCGTCCAGAAAGCACACCGTGCGCCGGAGGCGACGGAGCGTGACAGCAACCCTGCTACGCAGCGTGGTCAGCGGTACTGGGTGGCCGTGATGATGCCGCCGCAGATGGCCGCGAGGCCCAGCCCCAGGTAGGCGTTGCTCATGCCCCCGGGCAGCAGGTCGAGGTAGTTGAGGAAGATGATGACCAGCCCCAGGCCGAGCAGCGTGAACATGAGCACCGGCACCCATCGCGGGCTGACCTTGACCTCGCGGGGCACCGGCGGCGTGTAGCGGGTCGACGGTGCGGGCCGGTTGTTGCCCGGCTTCGTTCCCTTGGGCGTGACCCGGCCCCCCGGCACGTGACGCTTCACTGGCTTGGCCATGGGCGCCGAGGTTAGACCCCCGCCGCCGTCCGTCACCCACCGGCGGCGGCCGATCGTCACGATCGCGGCGTCGACGCGCCAGAGTGGTGACCGTGGCGAACGTGCTCGCAGCCGTCGACATCGGGACCAACTCCGTGCACCTCGTGGTGGCGCGGGTGGACCGCGACCGCATCGAGGTGGTCGAGCGGGAGCGCGAGATGGTGCGCCTCGGCTCGTCGGCCACCGACATGAAGCGC
>JAFGPU010000344.1 GCA_016936035.1 Acidimicrobiales bacterium | reverse complement strand
GGCTGCAGCACGTAGCTGCGGATCTGGCTGCCGAACCCGACCCGCTGCTGGTCGCCCCGGATCTCGTCGAGCTCGGCCTCGCGGCGCGACCGCTCGAGGTCGGCCAGCTTGGCCTTGAGCATGGCCATCGCCCGGTCACGGTTCTGGAACTGGCTGCGCTCGACCTGGCAGGCCACCACGATGCCGGTGGGCACGTGCGTGAGCCGCACCGCCGAGGACGTCTTGTTGACGTGCTGCCCCCCGGCCCCCGACGCCCGGAAGACGTCCATCTTGATGTCCTTCTCGTCGATGTCGACCGAGGCGTCGCCCTCGTCGAGCATCGGCACCACCTGCAGGGCGGCGAACGCCGTCTGGCGCTTGCCCTGGGCGTTGAACGGGCTGATGCGCACCAGGCGGTGCACGCCCCGCTCGGCCTGCAGGTACCCGTAGGCGTAGCGCCCCTTGACCACGAACTCGGCCGACGACAGCCCGGCCTCGGAACCCTCGGTGACCTCGTCGATCTCGACGTCGAAGCCCCGACCCTCGGCCCACCGCGTGTACATGCGCAGCAGCATCTCGGCCCAGTCCTGGGCGTCGACCCCGCCCTCGCCCGCCTGGATCGTCACCAGGGCGTCCTGCTCGTCGTGCTCGCCCGAGAACATCGAGCGCAACTCGATGCGGCGCAGCTCGGCATCGATGGCGGCCAACGCCTGATCGACCTCGCCGAGCGACTCCTCGTCGCCCTCGTCGCGCGCCAACTCGTGCAGCGTCTCGGCGTCGTCGAGCCGAGCCGCCAGCTGCTCGTACTGGTCGAGGTCGTCGGTGACGGCCGACAGCTCGCCGGTGACCCGCCGGGCCCGGTCCGCGTCGTCCCACAGGTCGGGGCGCGACGCCTCGGCCTCGAGCAACGGCCGCCGGGCCCGCAGCTCGTCGACGTTGAGGTAGCTCTCCGCCTCGGTCAGCCGCGCCCGCAGCGCCTTGAGGTCGTCGGTGAGGTCACGCATGCCGGCGACCGGCTACGCCTTGCCGTGGCACAGCTTGTACTTCTTGCCCGACCCGCACGGGCACGGGGCGTTGCGAGGTGTCTTGTCCCAGTCGGACTTCACCACCGGCGTGTTGGCCTGCGCCGGTCGGCCGGCACCGGAGGGGGCGGCCGTGCCGGTGGCGGCGGCCTGGGCCCGAGCGGCTGCGGCCATGCCCGCCGTGGCCCCCGACCCCGACGGGTCGGCAGGCGACGAGTACTGCACGTCGCGCAGCGCCCCGTCACCGGCGTCGCCCGCGGTCGCCGCCGGCGCGTCGGCCGGTGCCGCAGCATCAGCCGGCCGGTCGCGCTGCGCGACCGCGGGAGCCGCCGCCGCAGTGGCGGCCGCCGAGGCCGCGTCGACGGTCGGGCGGTTGACCTTGACGTCGACGTGCATGACGTAGCGGATGAAGTCCTGCCAGATGCCGTGCATCATCTGGCCGAACATGTCGAAGCCCTCGCGCTGCCACTCGACCAGCGGATCCTTCTGGCCCATGGCCCGCAGGCTGATGCCCTCGCGCAGGTAGTCCATCTCGTAGAGGTGTGACCGCCAGCGCTGGTCGATGACTCGCAGCATCACCTGACGCTCGACCTGGCGCATGATGTCGGGCGTCAGCTCGGACTCGCGCCTCTCGTAGTAGCCGAGCGCCTCGTCCATGAGCAGCTCGTAGACCTCGTTGGTGGAGGTCGCCTCGCCCAACTGCTCGACGGTCAGCTCGGAGGGCCAGAACGTGCGGACCTCGGTGGCGAGGCCGTCCAGGTCCCACTCCTCGGAGTAGTCGCTGACGCAATGGGTCTCGACCAGGGTGTTGACCGCGTCGGGCAGCGTCTCGGTGACGATGCGCTCACGCAGGTCGACCTTGTCGAGCACCTGGTCGCGCAGCGCGTAGATGACCTTGCGCTGCTCGTTCATGACCTCGTCGTACTTGAGGACGTTCTTGCGGATCTCGGCGTTGCGCTGCTCGACGGTGGTCTGCGCCCGCTCGATGGCCTTGGTGACCATCTTCGCCTCGAGGGGCACGTCGTCGGGCAGCGTCTTGCCCATGACCCAGTTGACGGCACCGGTGGCGAACAGGCGCATGAGGTCGTCGTCGAGACTCAGGTAGAAGCGGCTCTCGCCCGGGTCGCCCTGGCGGCCGGAGCGGCCGCGCAGCTGGTTGTCGATGCGCCGCGAGTCGTGACGCTCGGTGCCCAGCACGTAGAGGCCGCCGAGCTCGCGCACCTTGTCGCCCTCGGCCTTGGTCTCGGCCTCGTGCTCGGCGGTGAGCTCGGCCACCCGCTCGCGGGCCTCGTCCGAGTCGGGGTCGAGGCCCTCGGCACGGGCGTCGCGTTTGGCCATGCCCTCGGCGTTGCCCCCGAGGATGATGTCGACGCCGCGCCCGGCCATGTTGGTGGCGACGGTGACGGCCCCGAGGCGACCGGCCTGGGCGATGATCTCGCCCTCACGGAAGTGCTGGCCCACCTTGGCGTTGAGCACCTCGTGACGGATGCCCTGCTTGTCGAGCAGGCGCGAGAGCTTCTCGGACTTCTCGACCGAGATGGTGCCGACCAGCACCGGCTGGCCCTTCTCGTAGCGCTCGCTGATGTCGTCGACCACCGCGCCGAACTTGGCGTCCTCGGTCTTGTAGATGAGGTCGGGCTCGTCGAGCCGGGCGATCGGCTTGTTGGTGGGGATGGGCACGACCTGGAGCTCGTAGGTGTTGGCCAGCTCGGCGGCGTCGCTCTGCGCCGTGCCCGTCATGCCCGCGAGCTTGTCGTACATGCGGAAGTAGTTCTGCAGCGTGACCGTGGCCAGCGTCTGGTTCTCTTCCTTGATCTTGACGCCCTCTTTGGCCTCGACGGCCTGGTGGAGCCCCTCGGACCAGCGACGCCCTTCGAGGATGCGGCCGGTGAACTCGTCGACGATCTTCACCTCGCCGGAGCTCACGACGTAGTCCTTGTCGCGCTTGAACAGCTCCTTGGCCTTGAGGGCCGCCTGGAGCTGGTGCACCAGGTTCTGGGCCACGCCGTCGTAGAGGTTGTCGATGTCGAGCTGGCGCTCGACCTTCTCGATGCCCTCGTCGGTGGGCGCGACGTTGCGCTTCTCCTCGTCGACCTCGTAGTCGACGTCCCGCTTCAGGCTGCGGACGATGGAGGCGAACTTGTAGTAGAGCTGCGCGGCGTCGGCGACCTTGCCCGAGATGATGAGGGGCGTGCGGGCCTCGTCGATGAGGATGGAGTCGACCTCGTCGACGATCGCGTAGGCGTGGCCCCGCTGCACCTGCCGCTCGCGGCTGGGCGCCATGTTGTCGCGCAGGTAGTCGAAGCCGAACTCGTTGTTGGTGCCGTAGGTGATGTCGGCGGCGTACTGCTCGCGCTTGAACGCCGGGTCGGGGTTGCCCGGCACGACCAGGCCGGTGGTGAGGCCGAGCCACGAGTGGATCTGGCCCATCCACTCACGGTCGCGGGTGGCCAGGTAGTCGTTGACCGTCACCAGGTGCATGCCCTTGCCCGTGAGGCCGTTGAGGTAGGCGGGCAACGTCGAGACCAGGGTCTTGCCCTCGCCCGTCTTCATCTCGGCCACCCAGCCGAAGTGCAGCGCCGCCCCGCCCATGACCTGGACGTCGTAGTGGCGTTGCCCGAGCACCCGGGTGCTGGCCTCGCGCACGACGGCGAAGGCCTCGATCAGCAGGTCGTCGAGGTCCTCGCCGTTGGCGAGCCGCTGACGGAACTCGCCCGTCTTGGCCCGGAGCGCATCGTCGGACAGAGCGTGCATCTCGGGCTCGAGCGCGCTGATGTCGGGGACCAGCGACTGGAGGGCCCGGACCTTCTTGCCCTCACCGGCGCGGAGGAAGCGGTCAAACAGGGACATGCGGTCACCGAGTGTACCGGCGAGCCGGACCCCGCCCGTGCCGGACGCGCCCGGGACGACGGCGAGCCGACCGCGAGTGGGACGGGGGCGCCGTCAGGCCTCGGCGGGCGTGCGTGCCGCCACCAGGTGGGTGACAGGCAGGTCGAACTCGCGCTTGATGCGGCTGACGGCGTCGAGGCCCAGCCAGCGCGAGACGCCCGGCGGCAGCGTCGAGACGATGATGCCGTCCCAGCGGTCGGCTGCAGACCGCCGCAGCGCCGTCGCCACCGCGTACACCGGGTTGGCGTCGCCCACTTCGCCCGTGACCTCGGCCCCTACGGCCACGAACGCTTGCATGCCCTCGTCGAGCCTGCGCCGTGCGGCCGCGGTGACCTCGCCGTCGGACCAGGCGTGGTCGCGCGGGTGGGTGACGGGCACGACGAGGTGGAACCGGCAGCTCTCCGCCGCGCACAGGGAGCGGACGTGGTCGAGGAGGTGGTCCTCGACCAGCGTGCGGTGGGCGACGACCAGGTAGGCGCTCATGACGACCCCCTCGTGTGGCCTGCGGGCCCGTGACTCAGAGAGAAGCGTACGCCACGGGCCGTGTGCAGGCGAGGGTCCGTGGGGCGATCAGCGGAGCAGATCGCACGTCGCCCGACGGATGGCCATGTCGGCCACGACATCGGACGGCGGCCGGTCACCGGCCGCCAGCCGGGCCGTGGCCGCTTCCACCAGGTGGATGCGGATGGGCGGCTGCTCGTCGATGCGGCGCAGCGCCTGCTCGATGGTGAGGGGCGAGGCCCCCGAGGTGAGGCTGGCGGTGGGACGCCTGGCAGCCCGCCGCCGGCGCGCCGACGAGCGACGCTGGCGGTGACCGTGTCGCACCGCCTCCCACGCCCGGGCCGCCTGGCTGCGAGAAACCTGCATCACCGCACGTCATCGGCCGGTGCGGACGGGAACTTGAGCAAAAAGTTGGACCTTGTGTGGCGCACTCGGCACGGAGCGGGGTGACGCCTCGTGCAGCGGGGTGCGTGCCGCCGTCAACGCCGCCGTCAACCCGGGCGCCAGGGCCGCCAGAGCACGTGCCGCGGCGGTCATCGTCGACCCGGTGGTGAGCACGTCGTCGACGACGACGACCGGCCGCGACGCGGCGGCCTGTGCAGCCGGGCGCAGCACGAACACCGGCCCCGAACGCCGATCCGCCAGCGACCGCCCGGTCTGGGGTCGGCCTGGACGCCGGAGGAGGAGCGGACGGCACGGCACCGCCCAGTGACGTGCGACCGCCCGGGCCAGCAGCTCGGCCTGGTCGAAGCCGCGCTGCCGGCGCCGCGCGGGCGTGGTCGGCGCCCAGGTGACCACCGTGTCCGGCGGCGGCGCCGTCAACGCCGCCATGCCCGCGGCCAGCCACCCGAGCGCCGCCCGGTTGCGCCGGTACTTGAGGCTGGTGACCAGGAGGCGGCCGGCGTCCTCGTACGCGACCAGTGACCAGCAGGCATCGAGGCCGCGGGGAACGGGGCCCGGAGGCGGCAGAGCGAGGTCGTCGACGCAGCGATCGCACGGTGACGCCCCGGGCGCGCCGCACGCCGCACAACGCACCGGGAGGAGCGTGCCGAGCAGCATGGGCACCACCGTAGGAACGGGGTGTGACGGTCAAGGGTCCGCCGGGGCCGGGTTCGGGCCTAATCGTGGGCGGCCGCTCCCGCCCTTCCGCACCGGGAACGGGGAAGGATGGCGCCGGGGGCCCCGGTGGATCGGGAGAACGGCGGATGCGGCCGGATACCGGCAGGGCCGAGCGAACGGCGGATGCGGCCCAGACCACATCGGCGAGCAATGGCCCGTGGCAGCGCCAGCCCGGGTGCCTACCGTGCACGGCCGTGTCGCTCCTCCGCCCCGTCACCGAGCCGCGGGTCCGGGTGCCCCGCCTGGTCGCCGGCCTCGTGCTGTGCGGCCTCGGCGTCGCGCTGATGGTGGCCGCCGACCTGGGGCTGTCGCCGTGGGCGGTGCTCGATCAGGGCATCTCCCGGCACACGGACATCCCCATCGGCACCGTCAGCATCATCGTCGGTGCCCTGGTGCTGCTCGCCTGGATGCCCCTCCGCGAGCGCCCCGGGCTGGGCACCGTCCTCAACGTCCTGCTCATCGGCGTCACCATCGACCTGGCCCTGCTCGTGCTCGACACCCCCGAGGCGACCGGCGCCCGGGTCGCCTACCTGGCGCTCGGACTGTTCCTGTGGGGCCCCGGGTCGGGCCTGTACATCGGCGCCGGCCTCGGTCCCGGGCCACGCGACGGGTTGATGACCGGCCTCTCGGCGCGGGGGATCGGGTCGATCCGCGTCGTCCGGACCGCCATCGAGGTCACCGCGCTGGGCGCCGGCTGGCTGCTCGGAGGCTCCGTGGGGCTCGGCACCCTGGCCTTCGCCATCACGATCGGCCCCAACGTGCAGGCGTTCCTCCCCCGCCTCACCGTGCGACGGCCTGCCATGGCAACGGACGGGCCCGGCGCCGCGCGTTCCGACGGCCCCATGCGTTCAGAGGGTGCGCGCTCGGACGGCCCGGTGCTTGCAGAGGGCGCCGCGCTCTCAGACGGCGCTTCGGCGCGCTCAGACGGCCCGACG
>JAFGPU010000343.1 GCA_016936035.1 Acidimicrobiales bacterium | reverse complement strand
GTTGATGAACGACCCGAAGAACTCGAGCGCCTCCTCGGGCATGTCGGGGATCGACACGGCGCCCTTGCCCGAGCAGAAGTCCTTGGGGCGGCGGCTGATCTCGATCACGTCCGCGTAGCGGAGCGCCACGTCGAACGCCTCCTCCTGCCCGGTCAGGGGATTGAGGTAGGTGACGTGCTCGAACGGACCGACCTCGCGCAGCTCGGCGATGCGCGCCATGCGGTCGGCGAGCGGTTGGGTCCAGAACCCTGGTTCCACGAGCGGTGACGTCGGTGCGTCCACGGGACCTCCCTGTACGGCATGCCAGGTGACGTGCGTGTCAGCCAACCTAGCGAGCCGACCCCGCCGATTGCCCAGCGCTCTCCTACGCCGACAGGCGCGAGCGCACCGCCGGCCAGCCGGGCAGGGCGCGCACCGTCGCCAGGTCGGGCTCGCCGTCGAGCAGCCCCGGAGCCCGGAAGCCGGCGTCGACCGCGGCCTCGACCCACCGCAGCGCCTCGTCCGCCGCGCCCGCCCGCGCCCACGAGCAGGCCACCTCGAACGCGGTCTGGGCGGGGCTCTGCGGGCCGGCGGCGAACACCTGCTCGCCGACCTCCGCCGCGGCGGTGAACCGCTCCGCGTAGTGCAGGTGGGTCTGCAGCCCGCTGGCGGCCTCGACGCCCGCGCGCCCCGCGGCGACGAGGCGGGCGGCGACGGGCACCGCCCGGCCGTGGTCGGCGAGCAGCGTGGCGGGCACCAGGTTGGGCGGCCCGCCCGGTTCGGCGAGGTACGCGGCCTCGAACAGGTCGTCGGCCATCTCGATCGGGGCCGTCAGCAGGGCGATGCCGGCGCGCAGGTAGGCGTTGCCGGCGTCGCCCGCCGGGCGCATGATCGACGCGGCCCGGTGGCCGTCGCCGGAGCGCAGCGCGTTCCACGCCCGGGTCTCGGACTCGGCCACCGGCGTGCGGTCCCGGGGCGTCAGGTCGATGTGCTCGGTCGCCGCCGGGTGCACCACCTGCAGGTCGGGTGCACCGCGCCGGCGGCGCGGGCGCCGCGCCCGGCCCGGCTTGGGCGGCGCGGCCTCGGGCGCCTCGACGTCGAAGGTGCCGGTGCTCTGGTGGTTCTGCAGGTCGCGGAAGTTGATGTACGCGAAGAAGCCGAAGTACAGGAGGGCGAACAGCCCGAAGGTGGTCTGCCGGAACGCGACGAACCCGGCGAGGATCGCGGCGCCGATCGACAGCTTGCAGGCCGTCTCGAAGCCGAACAGCGTCTCGGCGACGTGGCCGCCGTCGAGCGGGCGGATGGGCAGCAGGTTGAACACGGCCCACCAGATGCTGACGAACTGCATGTAGTACACGATCGGCACCCAGCTGAACCCGTAGCCGCCGAGCGCCCAGTCGATACCCGCCTCGGTGTACCAGTCGCTCTTCCATAGCAACCACGCCGGCAACCCGAGGACCAGCAGCTGGGCGAACGCGCCCGAGACGCTGACGGCCACCGCCTTGCCCTTGCTGAGCACGCGGCGACCGCCGCCGGTGGGGACGGTGACGCCCCCGAAGCCGTGGAGGACGATGGCCGAGCGCTGCCCCAGGGCCCGGTAGGTGAGGGCATGGCCCAGCTCGTGGACCAGCACCGACACGAAGACGATGCCCACCCAGGCGAACACCACCCACAACGGCTCGATGCGGATGCCGAAGATGGCGACGACGATGACGAACAGCAGCTCCACCCGGATGGGGATGCCGAACAGTCGGAAGTGCGCCCTGGACACGCAGCGAAGCGTAGGCGCGGGCGCAGCGATCGCGGTGATCCGGACCGCGAGGAGCGCCGGTTTCCGGCCCGGCGCGCCCGCCCGTACGATGCCCGGCGATGGCCAGGTTCTCGATGCCGGACTCGCTGCCCGAGGGCGACGAGAAGGTCACCGCCGTGCGCGGCATGTTCGACGCCATCGCCCCCCGCTACGACCTGGTCAACCGCATCATGACGTTCAGGCTCGACGTGCGGTGGCGGCGGCTCGCCGTGTCGTCGTTGGCGCTGCGCCGCGGGTCGGTGGTGCTCGACCTGGCGTCCGGCACCGGCGACCTGTGCCGCGAGCTCGAGTCCGCGGGCCTCGCCCCCGTCGGCATCGACCTGTCCTACGGCATGCTCGCCGCCGCGCGGACCACCGCCCCGCTGGTGCAGGGCGACGCGCTGCGGCTGCCGGTGCGCAACCGCACGATCGACGGCGTCACCTGCGGGTTCGCGCTTCGCAACCTGGTCGACCTCGAGCCGTTCTTCGCCGAGCTGGCCCGCGTCCTGCGGCCCGGCGCCCGCATCGCGCTGCTCGAGGTGGCCACCCCGCCCAACCCCGTCATGCGCTGGGGCCACGCCGTGTACTTCGGGAAGGTGGTGCCGGTCATCGGCGGTCTCATCTCCGATGCGTCGGCCTACCGCTACCTGCCCCGGTCGGTCGCCTACCTGCCCGAGCCCGAGCAGATGCGGGCGCTGATCGGCGACGCCGGCTTCGTCGACGTCGACCGCCGGCTGCTCTCGGGCGGGGTGGCCCAGCTGATCACGGCGACCCGCCGGCCATGACGCTCGTCGCCCGCACCCGCCGTCTCGACGCCGACGTCGACCTGCTCGCCTTTGCCGGCGGCGACGGCGTGGTGTTCGAGAAGGGCCGGGTGGGCCTGGCGGGCCGGGGACGCGCGCTGACCGTCGACTGGCCGGCCGGCGACCCCGCCGGGTCGGCCCGGCTCGTCGCCCGGGCGCTGGCGGCGATCGACGTCGACGACCAGGTGGGCGTGCCCGGGACGGGCGCCGTGGCGTTCGGGGCGCTGCCCTTCGTGCCCGGCGGTGCCGCCCAGCTGACCGTGCCCGAGGTGGTGGTGGGCCGCGCCGGTGACGGCACCCGGTGGATCACCACGATCACCGACGCCGCGCCGGGTCCCGGCGACCGCGTCGCCGGCGGTGCGCGGCTGCCCGACCCCGACCACCCGACGGCCGACGACCTCGTGGCCCCGCGCGCCGGCGGGCCGCAACCCCGGCGCTACACGGTCGAGGCTTCCCACACGCCCGAATGGTGGTGCGACCTGGTCGGGCGGGCCACCAAGGCCATGGCCGAGGGTGCCTTCGAGAAGGTGGTGCTCGCCCGCCAGGTCGACATCGCGACCGACCACCCCCTCGACCGCCACGCGGTGCTCGACCGGCTGCGCCGCACCTACCCGGGGTGCCACATCGTCGGCATCGACGGGTTCGTGGCCGCCAGCCCCGAGCTGCTCGTGTCGGTGGCGGGCGACATCGTGCGCTCGCACCCCATGGCCGGCACGGCGCCCCGGGGCGGCGACCCGGCCACCGACCAGCGGCTGGCGGCGTCGCTGCTGAACTCGGCCGTGTACCGGCACGAGCACCAGGTCACCATCGACATGGTGCACGACACGCTGCTCGGGTGGTGCTCCTACCTCGACGACGAGGCCGAGCCCTCGGTGGTCGCCGTCGCCAACCTGCAGCACCTCGCCACCCTCGTCGAGGGCCGCCTGTCGCACCCGGCGCCGTCCGTCCTCGAGCTGGTCGCGGCGCTGCACCCCACCCCGGCGGTCGGAGGGCGCCCGCGCGACCGGGCGCTCGCGTGGATCGCCGAGCACGAGGGCATCGACCGCGACCGCTACGCGGGCACCTGCGGATGGGTCGACGCCGCGGGCAACGGCACCTGGGCGGTGTCGGTGCGCTGCGCGGAGATCGACGGCACCCGCGCCCGGGTATGGGCCGGCAACGGCATCGTCTCCGACAGCGACCCCGCGACCGAGCTGTCCGAGACCCGCACCAAGTTCCAGGCGATGATGTCGGCCATCGTCCGCCCGTAGGCGCGTCCCGTCAGGTCGCCCCTCCGGGTCGCCCGTCCGGGGGCCGGAGGTGGTGGCCTCAGGCGGTGTCGCCCAGCGCGTCGTCGACCGCGGCGGCCACGGCGTCGTCGATGCGGCGGTGCCACGCGACGTTGGCGTGCCGGTCGGTGGCGACGACCAGCGCGTGCACCCCGCCCTTGGCCGCAGCGGCGGCCACCGCGCCCGCGACGTCGTCGCCGGGTCGGAGCCGGCGGGCCTCGACCCCGAAGGCCGAGGCCAGCGCCACCAGGTCGAGCCCGTGGGGCGTGCCGAACAGGGCCTCGAACCGGGCGGCCGGCAGCGCCCGGGCCTGGGGCAGGAACGAGAAGATGCCGCCACCGTCGTTGTCGACGACCACGCACACCAGGTCGACGTCACGCCCCGCGGCGCCGAGCAGGCCGTTGCTGTCGTGCAGGAAGGCGACGTCACCGACGAGGAGCGCGGTCGACGCCCCCGTGCCGGCGGCGACCCCGACCGCGGTCGACACGACACCGTCGATGCCGTTGGCACCCCGGTTGGCGTGGACCCGGACGTCCGCGCGCGGCACGGCGTAGCGCTCGACGTCGCGGATCGGCATCGACGACGACACCACCAGGTGCGCACCCGCCGGAAGGCCACGCACGACCGCCCGGCCGACCCCCGGCTCGCCCGAGGGCGACACCGCGCCCGGCCCGGCGGTCGAACCCTCGTCCGTCACCTCGTCCGTCACCGGCTCCCGCACCGCTGCCCGGTGGTCGCTGTCCCCGACGAGGGCGTCGACCACCGCCGCAGCCGCCGCCGACACCGCCTGCCAGCGCCGCAGCCAGCCCCCGCCGTCGGGCCCGGCCGAGCCGGCCCGGTCCGCCGAGTCCCCACCGGCGACCTCCGTCGTGCCCGCACCGGTGGCGGCCCGGCGCAACCCGTCGACCACCGCGCGGGCCGGCGCCTCGACCACCACCGCCGCCGTGGCCGCCGGGTCGGACCAGCCCGGCGCCCCGGCGACGACCTCGACCGCCCCCGCGGCGGCGAGCCACTCGTTCACGACGCGTGACGAGCCCGGCGCACCGAGCCGCACGATCACCTCGGGCCGCAGCTCGTCTGCCGCCCGGGCCGACCGCAGCACCGCGTCGACGTGGGCGACGAGCGTGGGCGCCGGGAGCCACGCGGCCGAGCGCGGCTCGGCGATGACCGGCCACCCCAGCGTTCGAGCCGTGTCGTGCACCGTCGCACCGTCGACGCCGGCCAGGCCGGCGACGATGACGCCCCGCCGTCCCACCAGGTCGGCGAGGGCGAGCCCGTCGGTGTCGAGCACGGGGGCGGCGCCGCTCGGCCAGCGGCCCTGGCGCGGGGCCACCACCGTCCAGGGGCCGTCGCCGCGCCCCGGGGGCAGCGGGCC
>JAFGPU010000342.1 GCA_016936035.1 Acidimicrobiales bacterium | reverse complement strand
GCCACGACCAGCGCGACGTCGTCCTGCGGCGAGCCCACCGTGAGGCTGTGGTCGAGCAGGTGGTCGGCCAGGCCGCCGGCCGTGTCGCCACCCGCCGTGCGCACCTGCTCGGCGAGCGCCGCGACCGAGTCGTCGATGGCGGTGCCCCGGCGCTCGATCAGTCCGTCGGTGTAGATCACCAACGTGGCTCCCGGGGGGAACGGCACCTGCCCCGGGAACTTGGGGGCGAGGGCGATCCCCAGCACCGAGTGCCTGCCGCCGGTGAGCGTGTCGACGCTGCCGCCGGGCCGGCGCAGCAACGCCGGCGGGTGGCCGGCCGTGACGTGGGTGACGGTCCCGGCGTCGGTGTCGATCAACGCGATCAGCACCGTGGCGTAGCCCAGCTGGTCGCGCTGCATCATCGCCGAGGTGCGGAGCAGGATGTCGCTCAGCGGCAGACCTCCGGCGACCAGGGTGTGGACCACCGTGCGCACCTGCGTCATCGCCGCGATCGCCCCCACACCGTGCCCGCTCACGTCGCCGACCACCACGCAGAGCCGGCCGTCCTCGAGCAGGATGGAGTCGTACCAGTCGCCGCCCATGCCCACCTCCCGGGCCGCCGGCCGGTAGCGGGTGGCGACGTCGAGACCCTCGACCCGGGGCGCGTCGGCCACCATCGACCGCTGCAGGTCGCGCCGCACGCGGTGCTCGGCGTCGGCGAGCCGTGACCGCTCGGCGGACTGGGCGCACAGGTCCGCGACGGTCGCGATGCGGGCCCGCAGCTCGTCGTCGAACCCCGGCGGGTCCGACCACATGGCCATGAACACGCCCGTGGCCGTGCCGTCGTGATCGATCAGCGGCGCGCAGGCGCCGCTGCGCAGCCCCATGCTGGCGAGGTCGGCGGCCACCGAGGCGTCGGGGACGTCGTCCGGGTTCCGGAACGTCACCAGCTCGCGCCGGCGCAGCGCGATCAGGGGCGGGAAGTCGCTGTCGAGATCGGTGTCGACGTAGGGCTCGAGCACGTCCAGCGCCGCGCCCCGGGGCGCCAGCAGGTGGAAGCCGCCGTCCTCGACCATGCCGAGCAGCGCGAAGTCGGCGTCGAGCGCCGCCGGTGCGTGGGCCACGATGGCCGCCCCTACCTCGTCGAACGTCGTCGACGCCGACAGGTGCTGGGCCAGGGATGCCAGGCTCGTCGAGTGCGCCCGGTCCCGGTCGGTGCCCCGCGCCCGGCCGAGGCTCGAGGCGCACAGGTCGGCGGTGGTGCGCAGCATGTCGACCAGCGGCGGCTCGAACGACTGCGGCGTCGCCCACTCGAAGCTGAGCGCCCCGAACGGCCGCCCGTCCGCTCCGAGCAGCGGCAGGCACGCGATCGCCGCGATGTCACCGCTCTGGGACGCGCCGGGGAACCGCTCGGCAACGGCCGTGGCATCGCCGAGAAGCACCGGGGTCGCCTGGCGGACGGCCTCGACGATCGGCCGCGAGCCGTCGAGCGGGCACACGTCCGGCAGCGCACCGCCGGCGAGGTCGAGAAGGGGGTGCACGACGGCGAGCGCGGTGCCGTCCTCGGTGAGCAGCCCGATGTGCGCGGTCTGCGCCCCGGGCAGCTCCGCGGCGCGCGCGACCAACGTGCGGGCCACCTCGTCCGTGGTGCCCGCGGTGGCGGCGGCTTCGGCCAGGCCGGCGAGGAGCCGGCTGCTGACCGCGTCGCGGCGCGAGTCGTCGGCCAGGCGGGCGCGCACCAGCGTCTGGCCGCACATCTCGACGACCGTCGAGAGCCCGGCGAGCGTGAGGTCGTCGGGCGCGCGCCGCTGTTCCCAGGCCACCTCGAGCACCCCCAGGGGCGTCTCGCCCTTCCCGGTCACCGGTCGGCGCAGCACGACGTCGGGGTCGTCGTGAGACGCCGGCGGCTGGCGCTGGCTCCCCGCCGGACGCAGCTCGGCGCGCCGCGCGCCGAGCACGTCCGGCACCTCGGCGGCGATGACGCGCGCCAGCTCGTCGACCGAGCCCGCGCCGGTCAGCGATCGCCCGAGGGCGGCGATGTGCTCGATCATGGCGACGTGGCGGTCGATGTCGCGCCGGTGGCGGGCGGCCCGCTGGGCCAGGAGCGCCAGCGAGAGGGTGAGCGCACCCGTGCCGACGAGGAGCCACCAGGCGGCGGCCAGCGTCGTGGGCTGCCGGTCGTCGACGACGATGCGCCAGGTGCGGTCGCCCACGGTGCGCTCGGCCGCCGTGCCCTCGTCGGGCGCGGGAGACGTGGCCGCCAGGGTGGTGGCGGGCGCGCCCTCCTGCTCGGGCAGGCCTTCGATGCGCACGGCGATGGGATCGGCGGCCTGGGTGTCGACGGCGTCGACCAGCGAGGTGCCGCGGATGCCCGCCACCACGTAGCCGACGATCGCCTCCCGGCGGGCGTCGACCGAGGCGTCCGCGTCGGTCCCGGGCGGGTAGAGCGGGTGCACGAGCACGACGGCCCTGCGGTCCGGCCGGGCGGCGCCGACCGGGACGGTGACCGTCCCGCCCCCGTCGCGGGCCGCGTCCGTCGCCTGCCGCACCGCACCGTCGTCCAGGCCGAGGTCGGCGAGGTCGCCGGACGCGTCGTCGACGGAGGTCACCCACTGCACGTCCGCGCGGGTGGTCTCCGCCTCGCCCGGGGCGGCGGGGACGAAGCCGACGACCTCCAACGGCGACTGCGCGGTGGCGTCCCGGGCATAGGCCTCGAACGCCGCCCGGTCGACGATCCCGTCGGCGCCTGCGAGCCCCGACACCCCGCTGATCGCTGCGAGCATCTGCTGCAGGGTGGCGACCGCGAGGTTGGCGGTCTGGTCGGCGAGGACCTCCTCCCGGCGCTCGGCCGCCTGCTCGGCGCGGACCGCGGTCACCGACGCGACGGCGGTGCCGGCGATCAGCACGACGACCGCCGCGACCACGAGCGGCCACGCCCGGGGGGCGGCGGGCGGCGCGGGTGCCACCGGAGCCGCCGGTGCCACGGACGGCGCCGGCTCGGAAACCACGCCGCCCCCTGCCCGGCTCACTCGCGGGCGAGCCAGCCGTCGGCGTCGGCCAGGTCCAGCAGGCGGGCGACCTGCGGCGGCACGTTGCGCAGGACCAGGGCGATGTCGTCGTCGTCGGCGGCCTGCCGGATGTCGAGCAGGGCGCCGAGGCCGCTCGAGTCGCAGAACGTGACCTGGCCGAGGTCGATGGCGATGCGCCCGACGCCCCGCTTCTCGGCCTCGTCGGTGACCTGGTCGGTCAGCGCCGGGCGGGCGGTCAGGTCGAGCTCGCCCGTGATGGTGACGACGAGCTCGTGGTCCGCGAGTGCGAGGTCGGTCTCGTAGCTCTTGGGCATGTCACCTTCCTGCTGCCGCACCGGCGCGCGCCGCCGGACCTGTCCACCGAAGCGTGCGACCCGATTGTGCCCCACGGTGGCGTCGTCGGCCACAGGTCGGTGACGCGCGGGGCACGCGCTGGCTGTCATAGCGGGCACGTACTGTTGTTCGCATCCCCGGTGGGGTCCGCCGCCGGGTCGGGGACGCGAGAGAGGATCGAGGCATGGGGAAGCGCGCCCGCAGTCAGACCGGCCGTCGAGCCGGCGGCACCGGCCGTCAAGCGCAGTCGGGGCCCGGATGGGTGCCTCGCACCGTCGCGGCGGCCGTCGCATCGTGCCCGGGCGGGACCGGACGCGCGGCGCCGCACCTGGTCGCGACGCTCGCCGCCGCTCCCGCGACTGGCACGGGCGATCCCGGCGCCGATCCGGTCGACACCGAGCTGGCCCGGTGCCTCGCGGAGGCCACGGCGCACGCGTGGCAGGTCGGCTGGCAGCCGGCCGACCTGCACCGGGCTGCCGAGCGCACCCAGGGTCGCGCCCATGCGCGGCTGGTGGCACGGGCCATCGCCCACGACGCCGCCCGCCATCGCGATGCCGCCATCCCGTCGCGCTGGCGCCTCCAGCTCGACGCCATCGGCGCCACTGGCGCGCTCGCCACCGTCGGCGACCGCTGGGCGGTGCCCTGGCCGCCAGCCGATGCGGGCACCGCCGCCGGGCCGGGCGAGGGCACAGCGCCGCCGATCGCCCGGCACCAGGCGGTCGCCGTGGCGGTCGAGGTGCTGGCGCTGCTGCGGTCGTTGCCTCGCCTGCCCAAGCTCGGGCCCGTGCCCGGCGAGGCGCCACCGCCCGGCGAGCCCGCCGAGACCGGCGCAGGCGCAGGCGGCCCCGCCGGTCGGGGCGACCGGGCGCGTCCCGTCGGCGCCGACCCGCGGATGCTGCACAAGGTCACGGCGCTGCTCGCCAAGGCCGAGTCGACGAGCTTCCCCGACGAAGCCGAGGCGCTCACGGCCAAGGCGCAGCAGCTCATGACGCGCCATGCCATCGACCGAGCCCACCTCGATGCCCGCCAGGGCGAGCATCCCGTGGTGGGCGGCCGGCGGGTGGGCATCGACGACCCCTACGGTGGCGCCCGCTACCTGTTGCTCACCGCTGTCGCCGACGCCAACCGGTGCCGGGCGGTGTGGACCAGGCAGTGGGGGTTCGCCACGGTGTTCGGCGACGAGGGCGACCTCGACGCGGTCGAGATGCTCTTCACGTCGTTGCTGGTCCAGGCCACACGGGCGATGGTGGCCCAACCGAGGCGTCCCGGGGCGTCCGCCGGCGCCACGCGGTCGTTCCGCCAGTCCTTCCTCGTCGCGTTCGCCCGCCGCATCGGCCTGCGCCTACGTGAGGCCGCCCAGCAGGTGACGGCCGAGGAGTCCGAGCGCAGCACCGCCCTCGTGCCGGTGTTCGCGCAGCGCCGCGCGGCCGCCGATGCCGCGCTCG
>JAFGPU010000341.1 GCA_016936035.1 Acidimicrobiales bacterium | reverse complement strand
GCGACCGCCGCGGCGCCGTCACCGTCGACGTCGACGACGGCGACGCGTGCGCCCTCGGCTGCGAAGGCGCGGCACGTCGCCGCGCCGATGCCGCTCGCACCGCCGGTCACCACGGCGACCCGGCCGTCGAACATGCCCATCGGTCCCTCCCCACACCGTCCCCGCCCGGTGCGGCCACCGGGCCGGCTCCCCCATTGTCTAGCGTGCCTCGCGATCGGCGCCCCGCCGTCCGCCACCAGGCTGCCGGCGCGGCCCTGCGGCCGACCCACGATCGGAGATGCCATGCCACCGGGCACGCGCACGCCCCAGCTGTCGACCACCCTCGTGACCTTCGCGCCCGACGACCCCGGCGGCTGGCAGCACGTGCTCGACCGGGCCCAGGCGGCCGATCGCGCCGGCATCGACCGCCTCGTCGTGTCCGACCACGTGGTGTTCGGCGAGAACCTGGACGCCTACGGCGATCCCCGACTGGGCGGCAGCGCGGGCGGACGTCAACCCACCGGGCCCGACGGCCACTGGCTCGAACCGGTCACCGTGCTGGCGGCGGTCGCGGCCGTCACCTCCCGGGTGCGGCTCGGCACGGCCGTCCTGCTCGCCGCGCTGCGCCGCCCGGTCGTGCTGGCGAAGGCGCTGGCCACGCTCGACGTGCTGTCCGAGGGTCGGATCGATCTCGGCGTCGGCGTCGGCTGGCAGCGCGAGGAGTACGACGCCGCCGGACTCGCCTTCGAAGAGCGGGGACGCCTGCTCGACCACACGCTGGCGGTGCTCCGGACCATCTGGCGCGAGCAGCGGGCCGGCTTCACCGACGACCACCTGACCTTCGACGGCATCCACGCGATGCCGAAGCCGGTGCAGCCCGGCGGGGTGCCGATCTGGGTGTCGGGAACCGCCAACCCGCGGGTGGCGCGCCGCCTCGCCCGCGTCGGCAGCGGCTGGATCCCGTGGGGGCCGGCCGCCGCCGACAGCGCCGGCGGCATCGCCGAGATGCGCCGGCTCGTCGAGGACGCCGGCGGCTCGTTCGACGACCTGCAGGTGGTCGGCAACCTCCGGCCCGTGCGGGGCGGCGACCGCACGATCGATCTCGACGCCACCATGGCGGCGGTGCCCGACCTCGTCGCGGCGGGCGTCACCGATGTGCGCCTGCCGCTCCAGGTCCCCCGCGACGCGTCGGCGGCGTTCGAGGTCTACTCGCGAGCGGTCACGGCGTTCCGCGCGGTGACGTGACCTCGACGGCAAAGGTGGCCGTGTGCCGGGTACCGGGCGCCACCAGGGTGCAGGTGCCGTCGACCAGGGCGTTGACGGGCGCCGTCATCGGCTCGAGGCACACCGTGTCCGCGCCCGCCGGAGCGAAGACCTGCGCGTAGCGGTAGCCCTCGCCCAGCGAGACCACGATCCGGCGGCCGCCGCCGGCCACCGACAGCTCACGATCGTCGCTCAGCTCGTAGAGGTCGTCGAAGGTCCGGGCGCCCATTCGCTCGTCCTCCGCGGCCTCTTGCCGTCCCGCCCCGGTCGGCAGGCCACGATCGTCGAGCTCGAGGTGCCGGCGGGGCGGCAGGCGAAGCCGAACGTCGTCGCGTGCCGTCCCCGGCAGGCGGAAGTAGGGGTGGTAGCCGAACGCCACGGGGACCGCCCGGTCACCGGTGGGCACGACGGTGGTGGCGATCGTCATCGTGGCGGCGTCGACGACGACGTCGATGCGGATCTCGTGGGGGAAGGGGAACGAGGCGAGCAGGTCGGGCCGTGCGCCGACGTCGAACCGGGTGCTGAGGGAGCGCTCGTCGGCGGCGACCACCACCCACCCCGGCTGGGCGGTCATCGTGCCGTGGATGGGGAGGCCGTTCTCGTCCGTGTGCAGCGCCAGGCCCGCGAGGTCGACCTTCACGCCGGCGACCTCGTAGCGCCATGTGCCGAGCCGGTTCGCCCACGGGGCCAGCAGCGGCAGACCCGTCTGTTCGCCCGCCCGGTACCCCTCGAGGCCACCCGAGAGCCCGAGCAGCTCGTCGCCGCGATGCCGCAGCGATGTCCCGATCATCCCGAGATCGGGGAGGAACGTGGCCTCGAGGAGGCCGGAGGTCAGTGTGACGCTCCTGATCATCACGGTCCGGTCTACCGTGATAAAGGGGCGGCGTCACCGAGGAGGAGATCCATGGCGAGGGAGACGTCACACCAACAGACCACGGCGACCGGGACCGGCGAGCTCTACGAGCAGCGGAGCGGATGGGTCGGGTGGATCTTCTTCGCGGCGGTGATGATGATCCTGGCGGGGTCGCTGAACGCCATCCACGGCCTCGTCGCCATCCTGAACGACGAGTGGGTCGTGTGGAGCAACCGCGGCGACCTCTACCTCGATCTGACGACCTGGGGGTGGGTGCACCTCGTCGTCGGGGTCGTCGTCGTGCTGGCGGGCTTCGGGCTGCTGACCGGCAACGTGCTCGCGCGCGCGATCGCCGTCGCGCTGGCCAGCATCAGCGTGATCGTCAACTTCCTCTACATCCCGGCGTACCCGCTGTGGGCGCTGACGGTCATCACCATCAACGTGTTCGTGATCTACGCCCTCACCGCCCACGGCCGCGACATCGCGTGACGGCCCCACCCCCAGGTCGAAAGTGCCGACTCAGCCGGGGCAGCAGGAGCCGCCGGCCGAGCTGACGACCAGGTTGGCGAACTGCTCGCTGTCGCCGGTCTTGACGTACCACTCCCAGCGGGCGTCGTCGGGCCCGGTCAGCCAGGTCTCGGTCTTCTCGGCGTAGCAGCACTGGGTGTCGTCGACGCCGGTGGTCTCGAGGTCCGCTGCGGTGAGGCGGGCTTCGGCCGCCACGACCTCGTCCGCGGTCTCGGTCTCGACGCCGAGGTGGTTGATGGTGCCGCCCTCTCCCTGGCCCTCGAACAGCACGAGCTTGAGGGGCGGGTCGGCGATGGCGAAGTTGGCGTAGCCCGGCCTGGTCTTCGCAGGCTCGACGCCGAACATCCGCGTGTAGAAGTCGACGGCCTCGTCGAGGTCGGTGACGTTGAGGGCCAGTTGCAGGCGCATGTCGATGGCTCCTTGGGGAGTGGTGGCTAGAGTTACTTCGACGGTCATCGATTCGATGCCGGTCGATACCTTATCGACGAATCGAAAGATGTCAATATGACGGATGCGAACGATCGCCCCGAGGCGCCGGGACTCTGCTGCTCGCCGGTCACCGCGGGCCGCCTCGACGAGGCGGCGGCGACCGAGCTGGCGGCCGTGCTGAAGGCCCTCGCCGACCCGGTGCGGCTGCAGCTGGTCAGCATCATCGCCGGCGCCCCCACCGGCGAGGTGTGCGCGTGCGACCTGCCGGCCCTGCTCGACAGGTCGCAGCCCACGGTCAGCCACCACCTGTCCCAGCTGGTGCGGGCGGGCCTGGTCGACCGCGAGCAGCGGGGCAAGTGGGCCTGGTTCCGCCTCCGGCCCGACGGGCTGGCGGCGGTGCGCGCCGCCCTGGGCGAGGGCGCCGTCCCCGGCGACCTCGCGCGCACCGGATGACGGCGAGCGCGACCGAGCCGGTCGGCGTCGAGCCGGTCGGTGCGGAGCTGTCCTCGCTCGACCGGTACCTCCCCGTGTGGATCGGCCTGGCGATGGCCACCGGGCTGGTGCTCGGCCGGCTCCTCCCCGACCTCGACACCTGGCTCGACGGCATCACGGTCGACACCGTGTCCCTGCCGATCGCCGTGGGCCTGCTGGCGATGATGTACCCGGTGCTGGCCAAGGTCCGCTACCGCCACATCGGCGACGAGCTGGCCGACCGCCGCACCATCGTGCTGTCCCTGGTGCTCAACTGGCTCGTGGGCCCCGCCCTGATGTTCACGCTCGCCTGGACGTTCCTCGGCGACCTGCCCGAGCTGCGCACCGGGCTGATCATCGTGGGCCTGGCGCGCTGCATCGCCATGGTCCTCATCTGGAACGACCTGGCGTGCGGCAACCGCGAGCTGGGCGCCGTGCTCGTGGCGGTCAACTCGGTGTTCCAGATCGTCATGTACTCGGTGCTCGGCTGGTTCTACCTCTCCGTGCTGCCGGGCTGGCTGGGGCTCGGCACCGAGAGCCTGGACGTCGGCCTGTGGGACATCGCCAGGTCGGTGCTGATCTTCCTCGGTGTGCCGCTGGTCGCCGGGTTCCTCACCCGCACCGTCGGCGAGGCGCGGCGGGGCACCGAGTGGTACGAGCAGACCTTCCTGCCCCGCATCGGCCCTGTCGCCCTGTGGGGCCTGCTGTTCACCATCGTGGTGCTGTTCGCCCTGCAGGGCACCAAGATCACCGACAACCCGTTCGACGTCGCCCGGGTGGCCCTGCCCCTGCTCGTCTACTTCGCGGTGATGTGGTTCGGTGCCTTCGTCACCGGCTACCGGGTCGGTCTCCCCTACGACCGCAACGCCTCGGTGGCCTTCACCGCCGCGGGCAACAACTTCGAGCTGGCCATCGCCGTCGCCATCGCCGTGTTCGGCGTCACCTCGGGCCAGGCGCTGGCGGGCACGGTCGGGCCGCTCATCGAGGTCCCCGTCCTCGTCGGCCTCGTGTACGTCGCCCTCTGGGCCCGGCGTCGCTGGTACCCGCCCGCGGCCGGTGCGGCCACCACCCCGCGCCGAGGTCACGTCGAGCCGATGATGTCGGCGCCCGACCCTTGACCTTCAGGTCGACTCGAAGGTTTACCGTCGAACCATGTCCACCCCCTACCGCATCGCAGACGCCGCCGAGCGCAGCGGGTTCAGCGCGACGACCCTGCGCTACTACGAAGACGTGGGCCTGCTGCGCCCGGTGGGCCGCACCGCCGCCGGCTACCGGCTCTACGACGACCGCTCTGTCGAACGGCTGCGGTTCATCGCCCGGGCCAAGCAGCTCGGGTGCACGCTGGACGAGATACGCGACCTCGCCGCCGCCTGGGACGGCGGCGAGTGCGCCCCCGTGCAGGACCAGCTCCGCACCGTCGTCCAGGCCAAGGCTGCCGAGGCCCACGACCGCATCGCTGCACTGACCACGTTCGCGGCCGACGTCGAACGCGCCGCGCAGGTCCTCGGCGCCCGCCGCCCCGACGGCCCCTGCGACGACGCGTGCGGCTGCACGACCGACCCTCCGGTCGGCGCCGAG
>JAFGPU010000340.1 GCA_016936035.1 Acidimicrobiales bacterium | reverse complement strand
GATGCTGCCCATCCCGGGCACGTCGTCGGTCGAGCACCTCGAGCAGAACGTGGCGGCCGCGGCCCTCGATCTCGCCGGCGACGACCTCGCCGAGCTGGCCCGGCTGCCGGCGGCACCGGGGCCGCTCCGCCGCATCGCGGGCCGGGCCCGGCGCCGGCTGGCGCGGTGATCCGGCTGGCGCCCTGACGGCGGGCCCCCGCCGGCGCGCGGACGGCGAGCCCTACCCAGACTCCTCCCGGTGGTCGCCGAGCTCGTCGGCCGGGTACGAGCCGGACCACTCGTCGTCGTAGGTCCAGTCCGGCTGCTTGGCCCGCCACGCCTCGTCGAGCGTCACCTCGCCGTCCGCCAGCGCGGTGACCTCGGTGATGAGCATCGGGGCGACCGCCTCCGCCTCGCCCGTCGCCCGGCGGACGATCTCGTCGTCCCAGCCGGCGATGATCGGGCCGATGACGTCCTGCTGCTGGCGGGCCAGGTTGCAGCGGGCGCCGTCGGCGACGGTCGACAGCGCCTTTCCCACGGTGTCGAGATCGACCTGGCTGCCGTTGCCGGCGCACAGCCGGTCGAGGGTGTCGGCGATGGTCAGCCCGTCGGCCTTGCACGGGGTGCACTGCCCGCACGACTCGACGGCGAGGAAGCGGGCGGCGCCGGCGGCGACGGCTGTCATGTCGGTGCCCTCGCCCACGACGATCAGGCTGGCGGTGCCGAGCCCGCTGCCGACCGCCGCCATGTCCTCGTAGGTGAGCGGCGTGTCGAGGAGGGTGGCGGGCAGCGGCGCAGCGGACACGCCGTTGAGCACGGCCTTGACCGGCCGGTCGCGCACCGGACCGCCGCCGATGGTCTCGATGGCCTCCCGGACGGTCGTGCCGAGGGCGACCTCGCCCACGGCGGGGCGGCGGACGTCACCCGTGACGGTGCAGACGATCGTGCCGGGTGACCGCTCGGTGCCCAGCGCGCGGAACCAGTCGGCGCCCTCGGCGACGATCCGGGTCACGTTGGCGAGGGTCTCGACGTTGTCGACCAGCGCCGGCGGCGCCACGGTCGCGGGGCCGGGGCCCGCCATCTCGACGTGCGCCGCCAGACCGCTGCCGCTCTCGACGTCGTCGTCGTGCTCGACCACCTCGACGACGCCCCGACGGTACGGCGGCGCGATGCGGGGGAGGGGGGCGCGCCCGTCCACCACCTCGAGCAGGGCGGTCTCCTCGCCGAACAGGTACTCGGCCGGCCCGGTCACGATCCTGACCACGATGTCGCCGAGCAGGCCGGTGGCGCGCATCTCGTCGACCGCCCCGGCGACCTGCCGGCGATCGACGGGCTCGCGCTCCTTGAGGGCCACGACCACCTCGGACGAGCCGACGGCGATGGCGGCCACGATCGCGCCCTCGATCACCGCGTACGGGTTGGTGCGCAGGATCGTGCGGTCCTTGAAGGTGCCGGGCTCGCCCTCGGCGGCGTTGACCACGACCGTGGTGGGCAGCTCGGGGGCGCGGTTGGCGGCGACCGTGCGCCACTTGGTGCCGGTGGGGAAGCCGGCGCCGCCGCGGCCCCGGAGGCCCGAGGCCTCGACCTCGGCGATGAGCGTGTCGGCGTCGACCTGGTGGGCGGCGCCGATCGCGCGGCCGCCCCCGGCGGCCAGGTAGTCGTCGAGGGTGGTGATCGGTTCGGCGGGCAGGATGCGGTTGACGAGGGTCATCGGGGTGCTCACTCGTTGTGCTCGCCGATCTCGCCACCGGCGTCGGAGAGGCCCTCCTCCTCGAGCTCGCCCTCGATCGCCTCGCGCCGGGTGATCGGGTCGGGGTTCTCCGCCCCGACCTCCTCGTAGATCTCCTCGGCGCGTGCGCGATCGGACTCGTCGGTGTGCGGTGGGCGGTCGGCGTCGCCGGCGTGCGGGCGGGTCCTGTCGGGCATGGCACCTCCCGGGTGGGGACCCTGCGTGTGTACCCCCGGACGGTGGGACCGGATACGCCGCGACGCGGTCTCGCCGGCGGCGTGCGCCGCTACCGTGCCCCCGGCGATGTCCGATCCGACCTCTCCCGACGATCCCGCGGCGCCCGACGATCCCGCCGCGCCCGACGATCCCGCCGCGCCCGGGGCCGAGGCGGCGCCCGACGATCCCGCCGCGCCCGGAGCCGAGGCGGCGCCCGACATCGAGGCCCTCGCCGATGCCGACTTCGAGCGGGTCACCCGGCGGCACCGCTGGCCGTTCGCCATCGTCGGCCTGCTGGTCGTCGCTGCGCTCGTGGCCTCGATGGTGCTGGTGCGCGACGCCTCGTCGGGCGACGACCCGACCACCGGTGGCCGCTCGGCGCCGCCGCGGGCCGAGCCCGCCACCGAGGCCGAGATCGAGGACGCGGTGGCCGAGATCAGCGAGTTCGTCGAGGCCGAGCGCGGGCTCGAGTTCCGCGAGCCGGTGACGGTCGAGCTCGAGGACGACGACGCCTTCCAGGACCGTCTGCTCGCCGACTTCGACGACGACGCCGACGACCTCCGCCACACCGAGGTGTTCCTCCAGGGCCTGGGGATGGTCGAGCCCGACGTCGACCTGGTCGAGGCCATGCGCTCGCTGCTCGGAGCCGGGGTCGTCGGCTTCTACGACCCCACCACCTCCGAGCTGGTGGTGCGCGGGGCGGCGCTCACCCCGTACGTGCGGTCGACCATCGCCCACGAGCTGGTGCACGCCATCGACGACCAGCACCACGACCTCGACCGCCCCGAGTACGACGACGCCGACGACGAGGTGTCGTTCGGCTTCAGCGCGGTGGCCGAGGGCAACGCCCGCCGCATCGAGAACGCCTACATGGGCTCGCTCACCGCGGACGAGCGGCAACAGGCCGCCGACGAGGAGCTGGCGCTGGCCGGTGACATGGACGTCGGGTCGATCCCGCTCGTGCTCATCGACCTCATCGGGGCGCCGTACTCGCTGGGCGAGCGGTTCGTCGAGCAGGTGGTCGCCGACGGTGGCGCCGCAGCGCTCGACGGTGCGTTCGACGACCCGCCCCGCACCACGGAGCAGGTCCTCGAGCCGGCGCGGTACCTGGCGGACGAGCCGCCCGTCGAGGTTCCCCGGCCCGAGGTGGACGGCGAAGTCGTCGACGAGGGCCTCATCGGCCAGCTGATGGTGCTGCTCGTGCTGGCCGAAGGCCTCGGCATCGACGAGGCGCGCGAGGCCGCCTCGGGGTGGGGTGGCGACTGGGGGGTGGCGTGGCGCGACGGCGACCGGTCGTGCGTGACGGCCAACCTCGTCGGCGACGACGTCGTCGAGACCGAGGAGATGCGCCGGGCGTTCGACGAGTGGGCCGGCTCCCGGGACGGCGCCCGGGTGGTGCCGAGCGGCGGAGGGGGGCCCTTCACCCTCGAGTCGTGCGTGGGGTGACCGTCAGGGCGCCTTGGCGATGACGTCGGCGCCGAACGCGGCCAGCGCGTCGCCGATCGCGGCGGGGTCGAAGGCCAGGGGCGGGATGATCAGCCGGCTCACGCCCAGCTCGGCGAGGCGGCCGACCTCGTCGACGGCGGCCTCGCCGCCCGCCAGCACCGTGGGCGACGTCCCCGAGATCTCGACGGCATCGGCGTCGCGGCCCGCCTCGGCTGCGGCCTTGCGCATCTCGTCGATGAGCGCAGGCAGGTCGCCCTTGGCCGGGAAGAACCCGTCACCGATCCGCCCGGCCCGCCGGGCCGCAGCGGGGGAGTGGCCGCCGACGTGCACCGGCACCCGGCGGTCGACCGGCCGAGGCCGGCTGATGGCATCGGCGAACGACACCGTGTCGCCGGAGAAGGTGGGCAGGTCCTGCGACCACAGGGCGCGCATGGCCTCGACGTACTCGTCGGTGCGCCGCGCCCGGTCGGCGAAGGGCACGCCCAGGATGTCGAACTCCTCCTCGAGCCACCCGATGCCCACCCCGAGCAGCAGCCGCCCGCTCGACATCACGTCGAGGGTGGCCGCCTCCTTGGCGAGGACGACCGGGTTGCGCTGGGGCAGGATGAGGATGCCGGTGCCGAGCCGCAGCGTGGTGGTCTGGGCGGCGACCCAGGTGAGCCAGACGAGGGGGTCGGGGATGTCGAAGTCGGATCCCCCGGGCATCTTGCCGTCGCGCGAGTACGGGTAGGTCGAGGCGTACTCCTTGGGGACGACCACGTGCTCGACCGCCCAGAGCGACTCGAAGCCGGCCTCCTCGGCGGCATGCGCGATGGCCGTCGCCCCGTCGGGGGTGGCGAAGGGACCGGTGTTGGCGAAGGCGATACCGAACTTCATGGTTTGCTCCTATGTCAAGCGGCCTTTGCGTCGCAAGCGGGGCTGGCGTCGCGGGTCGCTGTGAGTGGTTGTGCGTCTGCCTGTAGTGCTCGGTAGACGACGTCGGAGAGGCGACGCTTGAGCGCGCGCAGGGCTTCGGTCTTGGTGTTGCCGGTGGACATGCGACGCTCCAGGTAGGCGCGGGCGTCATCGTGGCAGCGGATCTGGGTGACGGCGATGCGGTGGATGGCGGCGTTGATCTGGCGGTTGCCGGTGCGGGAGAGGCG
>JAFGPU010000339.1 GCA_016936035.1 Acidimicrobiales bacterium | reverse complement strand
GTGCGCTGGGCCTGGTCGTTGAGCTTCAGGTGCACCCAGTCGACCGTGTAGTCGCGCTTGCGCTCCTTCGCCCGGCGGATGAACTCGCCCCGCAACCGCGCTCGCGTCGTCTGCGGCGGCGTCTCCACCGCCTCGTCGATGGCCTCGTCGGTGGTCATGCGCTCGACCATGTCGCGGCTCTGCAGCCGGTAGAACAGCCCGCGCTCGCGGTTGACGTCGTGGTACTGCAGGTCGATCAGGGCGATCCGGGGATGGCTCAGCGGCAGGTCGTGCTTGTCGGCGTAGGACTCGATGAGCTTGTGCTTGATGACCCAGTCGACCTCGCGGTCGAGCTTCATGGGGTCGGACTCGAGGCCGGTGAGGCAGTACTCCCACATGGCCAGCGCCTTCTCCTCGAGCGGCGACAGTCCCTTGGTCTCGGCGTAGCGCTTGGCCCGGCCGAGGTACTCGGCCTGGATGTCGAGCGCCGACGCCTCGCGGCCGTTCGCGAGCCGCACCGTGCGCTTGCAGGTGAGGTCGTGGCTGATCTCGCGGATGGCGCGGATGGGGTTCTCCAACGTCATGTCGCGCAGCACGAACGACGGGTCCTCGAGCATGCGCAGCAGGATCGAGGTGGCGCCCACCTTCAGGAACGTGGCGTACTCGCTCATGTTGGAGTCGCCGACGATGACGTGCAGGCGGCGGTAGCGCTCGGCGTCCGCGTGCGGCTCGTCGCGGGTGTTGATGATCGGCCGGCTGCGGGTGGTCGCAGAGGAGACGCCCTCCCAGATGTGCTCTGCCCGCTGGGCGATGCAGTACATGGCGCCCCGCGCCGTCTGCAGCACCTTGCCGGCGCCGGCGAAGATCTGGCGGGACACGAAGAACGGGATGAGCACCTCGGCGTAGTGGGCGAAGTCGTCGCGCCGCGAGGTGAGGTAGTTCTCGTGGCAGCCGTAGCTGTTGCCCGCCGAGTCGGTGTTGTTCTTGAACAGGTAGATGACGCCGCGGATGCCCTCTTCGCGCAGGCGGGCCTCGGCCGAGACCAGCAGCTGCTCCAGGATGCGCTCGCCCGCCTTGTCGTGGGTGACCAGGTCGAGGATGGAGTCGCACTCGGGTGTGGCGTACTCGGGGTGGCTGCCCACGTCGAGGTAGAGGCGGGCGCCGTTGGCCAGGAACACGTTGCTCGACCGGCCCCACGAGACGACCCGCCGGAAGAGGTAGCGGGCCACCTCGTCGGGGCTGAGGCGGCGCTGGCCGCGCAGTGTGCAGGTGACGCCGTACTCGTTCTCGAGGCCGAAGATGCGTCGCTCCACGACCGCACGCTACCGCCACGGTCGGACGCCTGGGTCGACGCCAGCGGTCTTGGCCCCTGACCTGGGCGTCCGCGCCGGGCGTCCCCGCGTGGCCACAGAGGGAGTCGACCGCACCGGCGCCGGGTACCGTCGCGCGCGTGGCGATCGGGCCGATGGTGCCGTTGACGACCGCTGCGAACCCCTTCGCAGCCCGCGTCCTCGCCGCCCACCTGGGCGCCGAGGGCATCGTGTGGGAGCTGCGCGGCAACATCGACGGCCCCTACCCGGTCGGTCCCGTCGAGGTGTTCGTCGCCGCCGACGACCTGGCCACGGCCCGCCTCGTCGTGACCGAGCAGCAGGTCGCGGACGGGCCGCCGGCATCTCCGGCGGTCGACGGCCGCACTCCCCGCGAGCTGTGGATCCTGGTGGGCGTCGTGCTGCTGGCGGCCGCGCTGCTGCTCGGTCGCGTGCTGGTGATGACCTGGACCTGACGGCGGGCGCGCCCGTCAGGCGTCGCCGTCGCCGTCTCGCTGCGCGTCGCCCTCGTCGGGCGCGTCGGGCGCCTCCCTGGGCCCGGTCTCGCTCTCGGCCTCGACCTCGGCGGTGGTGGACGCGACCGGCGTGGGGGCGTCACCCGGAGCGGGCGCGACCTCTCCCCCGCCGAGCGCCGTGGTGACCTCGTCCGCCGAGAGGCGGCGGAACGAGCGCCGCCCGTGGCCGCGGGTGAGCACGGCCACCTCGAGCTCCTTGGCGGTGAGCGTGCGCTCGGCCCCCGCCAGCGCCTCGACGGTGGCCCGCAGCGCCGCCTCGAGCGGCTGGCCCGGCTCGTAGGTGGCCTTGACCCGTTCGAGGATGGCCTCGGCCTCGCCGCCCAGCACGGTGACGCCCTGCTCGTCGACGACCGTGCCGTCGTAGAGGATGTGGAACAGGCGGTCGCTGTCGGGCTCGTCGCCGACCTCGGCCACGAGGATCTCGACCTCCATGGGCTTGGCCTCGTGGGTGAACACGTCGCCGAGCATCTGGGCGTACGCGTTGGCCAGGCTCTGGGCGTCGACGTCTTCGCGGCTGAACGAGTAGCCCTTCAGGTCGGCGTGGCGCACGCCCGCGATGCGCAGCCGGTCGTACTCGTTGTACTTGCCGGCCCCGGCGAACGCGATGCGGTCGTAGATCTCGCTGACCTTGCGCAGCGTCGCCGAGGAGTTCTCGGCGCAGATGAGGATGCCGTCGGCGTAGGTGAGCGCAGCGAGGGCCCGGCCGCGCGCGATGCCCTTGCGCGCGAAGTCGGCCTTGTCCTTCATCCACTGCTCGGGGGCGACGTAGAAGGGCATGCTCATCGGTCGGAGCCTCCGTGCACGGTGGGGCTGATGCCCGTGGTGGTCGTGCCGCCCGGCGCCGACATGCGGTCGAGCAGGGCCCGGAAGCGCTCTGCGATCTCGACGTCGTCGAGCCGCTGGAACCCGTCCGCGGTGATGGTGGCGATCACGGGGTAGATGCCCCGGATCACGTCGGGCCCGCCGGTGGCCGAGTCCTCGTCGGCCGCCTGGAACAGCGCGTTGATGCTGAGCTCCACGGCGTCGGTGCGGTCGAGCTGGGGCCGGAAGCCCATCTTGATGACCGTGCCGGCGTGCAGGCTGCCCGAACCGGTGGCGGCGAAGTCGCTCTCCTCGTAGCGCCCGCCCGTGACGTCGTACTCGAACAGGCGGCCGACCCCCCGGCGCACGTCGAAGCCTGCGAAGAGCGGTACGACGACGAAGCCCTGCATGGCGGCCGGCAGGTGCTGGCGCACCATCTGGCCGAGCTGGTTGGCCTTGCCCTCGAGCGAGAGCCCGGCGCCTTCGACCTTCTCGTAGTGCTCGAGCTGGAGCTGGAAGAGCTTGACCATCTCGACCGCGGGGCCCGCGGCGCCGGCGATGGCGACGCCCGAGTGGCGGTCGGCCGGGAACACCTTCTCCATCGTCCGGTGCGAGATCAGGTTGCCGGACGTGGCCCGCCGGTCGCCCGCCATGACCACGCCGTCGGCGTAGCGGATGGCCACCACCGTGGTGCCGTGGGTGTGCTCGTGCGGTGAGATGTCGCGTGGCAGATCGCCCCAGCGGGGCTCGCCCCCGGCGCGCCGCAGCACGTCGAGGAAGGACGGCCCGGGGTCGTCGTCGGCTCGAAAGATCGGCAGCGTCATTGCGCCGGAGGCTACCGGCTCCGGCACTTCGCCCGTCTCACAGAGGGCCGTGATCTCACGTGATTCCGAGGATCTCCAGGATGTCGGCCCAACCGCCGTCCTCGGCGCGCCCGACGATGTGGTCCGCATGGAGGCGCGCGGCGGGGTGGGCGTCGCTCGGCACCACGGCGACCGCGGCGTTGGCCAGCAACTCGATGTCGTTGGGGCCGTCCCCGATCGCCATCACGGCCCCGACATCCAGCTGGTGCTCGGAACAGAACGCTGCGACGCCGTCCCACTTCGACCGGCCCCGGGGCGCCACGGTGACGGACATGCCTCGGTGCTGGCGGTCGCGGTCGACGTGGGCCTCGGCCACCGCTTCCAGGGCCATGCCCAGCGCACGGGCGAGCCCGTCGGGTATCCCGAGGACGCCGAAGGCCAGCACGTGCGCCGACCGCACGACCTCGACGAGATCGCGGGTGACGACGTCGTCCCCGAAGCTGACGAGGTGGTCAGGATGGGTCGACGGCGCCGAGCCCACGCACACCGGGTGGTCGTCGTGGTCGATGTAGATGCACGGCTCGACCCCGTGGTCGTGGAAAGCGGCCAGCACTGCGACGGCGCCCGCGTGGTCGAACCCCCCACGATGGAACCGGGTACCCGAGGTCAGGTCCAGCCCCAGTGCCCCGTTCAGGAGCACCGCCGGCGGCGCCAGGCCGAGCGCCGACAACGCCGGTCGGGCCGAACCCGACCGTCGACCGGTGGCCACCACCAACGGCAGCCCCGCGGCCGTCACGGCGCCGAGCGCCGCCCGGGTGCGTTCGTGGACATGCGCCTCGCGCTCCCACAACGTGCCATCGAGGTCGGTCACGACCAGCTGGATGTCAGGGGTCATGCCTCGACCTCTGCAAGTCCCGTGCGCAGATACCGGGCGGCATGCCTTCGAAAACACAGACGCTTCCCCATCCAGCGGACTGGGGAAGCGTCAGGAAGCCTAGTGAGAGGGTGTGACACCATCGCTCAGAGCGATGGCAGCGCTCACTCCCCTCCCTTCTGGACATAGCTTTTCACGAACTCTTCTGCGTTCGACTCGAGCACACCGTCGATCTCGTCGAGCAGGTCATCGAGTTCGGCCTTGATCTTCTCGCCTTGCTCGGAGGTGGCGGGCGCCTCGTCGACGACCTCCTCTTCCTCACGAGCGGGGGTGGACTTCTTCTTCATCTCTCGTTCAGCCATGCCCCTGCACCTCGTTCAGCTCACTGGCCCAACCGGTCCAACAACTCAGCGCTAGTCGTGCTCTCCGCCATCAACCTACCCACATGCGCCTCGGTTCCACGTGTCGGGTCCATCATCGGCACCCGGCGCAACGGGTCGCCACCGATGTCGAACACCAACGAATCCCAGTTGGCGGCGACGATCTGGGACGCCCACCGTTGCAGGCACTTGCCCCGGAACCAGGCCCGGGTGTCGGGCGGCGGCTCGGTGACCGCTGCGGTCACCTCGGCGTCGGTGGTGAGGCGCTCGAGGCCCACCCGCGCCGCCAGGCTGCGCTCGGGCCGCAGGTCGTGGTACTGCAGGTCCATGGCCCGCAGCCGGGGATCGTCCCAGCGCAGGTCGTGCTTGGCGCGGTAGCCGTCGATGACCCGGTGCTTCGCCACCCAGTCGACCTGGCTCGCAAGCGTCGTGGGGTCGGTCTCGAGCCCGGTGAGCACCTGCTCCCACCGGCGCAGCACCTCGGCGCCCACCTCGGGCGGGCCGATGCACTCGAGCCCGTGCTCCTCGGCGTACTTCTTGGCCCGGTCGAGGTACTCCCACTGCATCTCGACCGCGGTCATGCGCGTGCCGTCGACCAGCTCGATCGGCTGGCGCAACGTCAGGTCGCAGGACACCGCGCGCAACGCGGCGACCGGTGCCACCGGGGTGAGATCACGGGGCAGGAAGTCGTCCTCGATCATCGACAGGACGAGCGCCGTCGTGCCCACCTTGAGGAAGGTCGCGACCTCGGAGAGGTTGGCGTCGCCCACGATGACGTGCAGCCGGCGGTAGCGCTGGGCGTCGGCGTGGGGCTCGTCGCGGGTGTTGACGATGGGCCGCTTGAGCGTGGTCTCGAGGCCGACCTCCTCCTCGAAGAAGTCGGCCCGCTGGGTCAGCTGGAACGGCACGTCCGCCGAGGAGAGCCCCGCCACCTCGGTGCCCACCTTGCCGGCGCCGGTGTACACCTGGCGACTGATGAAGTGGGGCATCACGTGGGTGACGATGCGCCCGAAGGGCACCTCGCGGTCCATCAGATAGTTCTCGTGGCAGCCGTAGCTGTTGCCCTTGCCGTCGGAGTTGTTCTTGTAGACCACGATCTCTTCGCCGTCGGGCAGCAGCGACACCGCGGCCGCCATCGACCGCCGGAGGATCAGCTCGGCCGCCTTGTCGTACACGACGATGCTGCGCGGATCGGCGCACTCGGGCGTGGAGCACTCGGGGTGGGCGTGGTCGACGTAGTAGCGGGCGCCGTTGGTGAGCACGGCGTTGACCAGGTGGGTCTCGACCTC
>JAFGPU010000007.1 GCA_016936035.1 Acidimicrobiales bacterium | reverse complement strand
GGCTCGATGCGCAGCAGCAGCTCGACGTGGGGCGCCCCGGCCTCGGTCAGCGCGTCGCGGACGAGGCCGAGGTAGCGGCCTTCGATGCGCTCCTTGGCCAGCGGGCTGGGCGCCCCGAGCGTGAGCGTGCGGCCGTCGTAGTCGACTGCCCGCACCCCCTCGAACGCCGTGTGCCACACCGGGTCGGACACCTGCGCACGGAGGAGGGCGGCGCACATGGTCCACAAGCGGTGCGCATCGCTCATCACGTCGGACGGTCCTCCTGCGTCATCCGCATCTTCCACAACACCATCCACACTTGTGGATGACCGCACAAGAACTAGACACCAGGTAGCCGGCGGATGTCGGGGAGCCGCCGGCCGCCGGTCAGCGAGGTGCCTCCCCGGCTCTGGCACCCCGTCCCGGAAAACGAGGCGGCCGCAACGTAGCACCAGCACCCCGATGCGACCAGGGTCATCCACAGGATGGGGATGTCAGCCTGGGGGCGCATGTGGACCGACGGTGCGCGAGGCTGTCCACAAGCTGTGGGCAGGTTGGCGTGGAGCGCGCCGCGACCTCTACCGTTTGTCCCGGCACCGGCGCGGGTGCTCCAACGCCGCGCGTCGAGTTGGTCGCAGGATCATTCCGATTCCCGCCGCTGGCCCCGCTCATGTCGCGAGGAGGCCGCGTGGCCGAGGAGGCACAAGGTGAAGCGCACATACCAGCCCAACAAGCGTCGACGCTCGACTCGTCACGGCTTCCGCCACCGCATGAAGACGCGCGCCGGTCGCGCGATCGTCCGGACCCGGCGGCGGAAGGGCCGCGAGCGCCTCTCGGCCTGATCGGGCGGGTCAGCGATCGTGCGACCTTCGACGCGCTACGGCGCGAGGGACGTCGAGCGCGGCGCGGGCCGATGACGGTCGTGCACCTGCCGGGCACCGGCGAGGTGCGCGTCGCCTACGCGATCGGGCGCAAGGTCGGTCCCGCAGTCGTCCGCAACAAGGTGCGCCGCCGGCTCCGGGCGGCCGTGCGCGAGCTCGACCGGTCCTCCGGCGGCCTGCCCACCGGCGCCTACCTGATCTCGCTCCGCCCCGAGGCGGCCGGCCGCAGCTACGCGGAGCTGCGGCGCGACCTCGAGCGCTCGGTCGCTGCGCTCGCCGATGCCCACCCCCCGTCGGGCGAGGTGGCACGATGACCCTCCTCGCCCGGGTGCTGCACAGCGCCGTACGTCTCTACCAGAGGGTCACGGACGGTCGACCCTCGCCCTGCCGCTTCGTCCCCACGTGCTCCAACTACGCGCTCGACGCACTCGAGGAGCACGGGGCTGTGCGTGGCGGCGCCCTGACCGTTCGCCGCTTGTGCCGCTGCCACCCCTGGGGTGGTCACGGTTGGGATCCCGTTCCTGAAGGAAAGCACCACTGATGCTCAACGGCCTCTTCGAGCTGATCGCCAACACCCTCAACTTCTTCTACACGCTCGTCCCCAACTACGCGGTCGCCATCGCACTGCTGACGTGCGTGGTGATGATCATCACGACGCCGCTCACCCTCAAGGGCACGCGGTCGATGATCGAGATGCAGCGCCTGCAGCCGCAGATCCGCAAGCTGCAGGTGCAGTACAAGGACGACCGCCAGAAGCTCAACGAGGAGCTGATGGCGTTCTACAAGGAGCACGAGATCAACCCCGTCGGGGGCTGCCTGCCGCTGCTCATCCAGGCGCCCGTGTTCTCGGTGCTGTTCTACGTGATCCAGGGCCTGACCCGGGACGCGAAGTTCGTCGGCCTCCAGCAGCTCGTCCAGCAGGACTACGATCCGGCGGCCACGATCACCTCGGGCTTCCGCCCCAAGTACCTCGACAGCTCGACCGAGCTGTACCAGTCGCTGCTGGGCGACGACCACATGCGGGCGTTCGGCGTCGACCTGGCGCTGAGCCCGTCGGCCTCCCTGGGCGAGGGGTTCCTGACGGCCGTGCCGTTCATCGGTCTGGTCGCCGTCATCGCCGTGCTCAGCTGGTATCAGCAGAAGCAGATCATGGGCCGCAACGCCGGCGCCGAGGTCAGCCAGCAGCAGCAGATGATGATGCGCATCGGCCCGATGATGTACGTGTTCTTCGCGTTCGTCACTCCCGCGGCCATCGGCATCTACTTCCTGGTGTCGACCCTGTGGCGGGTCGGTCAGCAGCACTACATCACCCGGGCGCTGTACCGGGGCGAGGACTCGGTGGGCGTGCAGGCGCAGAAGGCCATGGCCGAGCTGCGCGAGGCCAAGAAGAAGGATGGCGGCTCGCCCGCCAAGGCGGGTGCCGCCAAGAAGGCGGGCCCGGCCAACAAGGCGGCGGCGAAGAAGGGCACCGCGGGCAAGTCCTCGGCGAAGGCCAGCGGCAACGGCTCGTCGGCCAGGCCCAAGGACGCCACGCCCGCCGACAAGACACCAGCCGGCGCGAGGACATCGGGCACCAAGCCCCACCCGCGCTCCCGCAAGAAGAAGAAGAGGAAGTAGATCGCAGTGGAATGGGTTGTCACGTCCGGCCGGACCATCGAAGAGGCCACAGAGGTGGCGCTCGACCAACTCGGGGTCGACGAGCAGGACGCCGAGGTCGAGGTCGTCCAGGACGCGCAGAAGGGCCTGTTCGGTCGCTTGCGCTCCGAGGCGCAGGTGCGCGCGCGTGTTCGCCCCACCGCGCCCCGCCCCAAGGTCGAGCGGCGTGAGCGGCGCAAGGGCGACCGCCGGGGCCGCGACAGCGACCGCAGCCGTCCCAAGAAGGGAGCGAGCGACTCGCGGGAGCGCAGCCGCAGCGGCGCCCGGTCGACGGGCGCCCGCGGCAACGGCGCGCGCAACGGTGGAAGTGGGGCAAGCGGCGGCACGGGCGACGGTGCGGATGTCGCCGCCGGCACGAAGGCCGGCGCCCGTCCCGACCGGCAGTCGGCCGGGGGTCGCAGCGGCGGCAGTTCGTCGAGCAGCAGGAGGCGCCGCAGCCGCGGGTCTCGTACGTCAGAGGGAGCAACGGTGAGCGAGAGCACGCAATCGGCAGATCGACCCGAGGTGGGCGAGCTCGACCTCGAGGAACAGCGCAAGGCGGTCGAGGCCTTCCTCACCGACCTCGTCGCTGCGTTCGGCCGTGACGACGCCACCGTCACGGTCACCGTGTCCGACGACGACCAGGCGTTGGAGGCAGCGGTCGAGGGGTCCGAGCTCGGCCTCCTCGTGGGCCAGAAGGGCGTGACCCTGCAGGCGGTCCAGGAACTGGTGCGCAGCATGGTGCAGCGGCGTTTCGTGGGACAGCCGCACGCGCGCGTCCGGGTCGATGTCGCCGGCTACCGCGCCCGCCGGAAGGAGGCGCTCGAGCGCTTCGCCACCGGCGTCGCCGAGAGCGTGAAGGAGTCCGGGGTGGCCAAGGCCCTCGACCCGATGGGCTCAGCCGACCGCAAGATCGTGCACGACGTCGTCAACGAGATCGACGGTGTGGTCACGGTGTCCGAGGGCGAGGACGCGGCCCGCCGGGTGGTCATCCGCCCGGCATGACGACCGGACGGGTCGCATGACCACGTCTGACGACGCCGCGCTGGACGGCGTCCTCGAACGGAGCCGGCGCCTGGGTTACCTCGGGCCCGGCTCCCTTCGCGTGCAGATCGATCACGCCCGGGGCTTCGCTGCCGGGCTGGGCACCCCCCCGCAGCGGTTCCTCGACCTGGGGAGCGGGGGCGGTCTCCCCGGTCTGGTGCTCGCCCTCCACTGGCCTGCGAGCCAGGCCGTCCTGCTCGACGCGTCCGCCCGCCGCTGCGCGTTCCTCGCCGAGGCCGTCGCCGAGTTGGGATGCGATGACCGTGTCTCGGTGGTGCGCGCCCGGGCGGAGGACGCCGGTCGGCGACCCGAGCTGCGCGGTGCTTTCGATGCGGTGGTGGCGCGCGGTTTCGGCCCACCGGCGGTGACCGCGGAGTGCGGGGCGCCGTTTCTCGTCGTCGGCGGGCATCTCGTCGTGAGCGAGCCGCCCGGCGACGACGGAGAGGCGACGGCCGACGTGGGTGCTGCGGACTGCGCCCGTCCGCACGGGGATGCGGCGGTCGATGTCGCGGGCCGGACCGGCCCGCTCCGGGGGGCGACGGTCGATGTCGGGGGCGGCGGCGGTCTCCACCAGAACGTGGCGCCCGGCGACCGGTGGCCCGCCGACGGGTTGGCACAACTGGGCCTGGCGAGCGAGCGGACGTGGAGCGACCCGTTTCACTACCGCTCGCTTGTGCTCGAAAGCACATGCCCAGAGACCTACCCGCGGCGAGACGGCGTGCCCGCCAAGCGCCCGTTGTTCTGACACCTGTTGCCCACCGAGCGTCCCTCACCCGGGTTGCCCACCAGGATGCCGTCAACGATCTCGAGGGCCCGCCGGCGTGGCGTCGCTGGTGCGTCGAAGCTGAGGCCGAGGGTGATGGCTGTGCCGGCGGGCGTCGCCGCAGGTGCGCATGAGCGCCGCTGACCGGTGCCGGCCGTGACGACCGGTCGCACCCCGAACGGACCAGGGACACGCGCATGCTCGCCCAGGTGACGCCCTCGGGCGTCGGTGCCGTCCCGGACCGCTGTCGGGGCAGCACCGGACATCTCGACCGCCGGCGGTGTCTCCACGGACAACCGGCCACGTGCATCGCACAGCCGGTCGAAATCGTCTCCGCGCACCGTCGTGACCGGCGCCGATCTGCGAGATGCCGTCTGGGTGGCCCAGTTGGACGAGGCGGATGTGGCGTGCGGAGCTCGTGCCGCTGCTGACCGGGCTCGGGAGCGTGCAGGCGATGGACCCGCTCACGGATGGGTCCGCCCTCGCCGCATCGCCGAGCGGCACGACCGACCGCCTGGCGGGCAGGAGGGAGGATTGCGGGCGCTCTGAGTGCCGGAGGCCGGCGAGGGATGCGGAGGATCGAGGGAGCCGTCCCCGGGTGCCATCGTCGATGGAACACCGTTCGGACGCTGTCGGCTGGTGCTGGCGCGTCCGCCGCGCATGGGCTCCTCGCAGGCGCCGAGGCATCAGGAGTGTGTGCCTGGCACGGTGCTGCGGGGTGGGTCTTGCACGGTCTCCCACGGCTGCTGTTCCACGTGAAGCAGATCCGCGTGGTGGCGGAGATCGTGTGCGCCGGCCGCAGTTCGCCGGCTGGGGGTCAGGCGTGGGACACGCCGCAGTCCGCCACTCTCGGGTCGGCGCGTCGTGGACGGCGGGCCGACAATGGGTTGCGTGATCCGACACTGGGGCGGAGAGTCGGCACTGTCCCGGTATCGGGCCCCGATCGCGAACGCCGGACGGAGGACGACGCCTCGGTCCGGCGTCCGCACGAGGGGCGACCGGTGCGATCGGCTGCTGCGTGGACGTCCTTGCCGCGGCACTGTGACCTGCACAGCGGCCCACGCACGTGACGGCGGCGCCTCTTGAGGTCGGCAGGGTGCTGGCACGGTTGCACATCTGCCTGAGTCGGCGACGCCCGTGGGCATCCGCTGGACGTCGGCCGGGCGGGACGGAGATTGCCAGACACGCCCGGCACGCGAAGGACGCGGGCAGCTCGCACGCGGCGGGGGTCGTGTGCAAGGGCGAGGTGTGACGGCGCGTGGGTCGTACTCGGGCGACCGGTGGGGCGGGGGACGCATCCCCGGTCGGGGTGTGCAGGCGCGAGCGGCTGTGGGGTGCTGGGGCGGTGCGGGCCCCCGCAGGTCCTGGCTGGGCGTGCAGTCCGGGCGGGCGCTGGACTGAGCGGTGGAGCCTCGGGGGCCATAGCGGGGCGGAGCCGCGGCAGGCTTCACCGCCGACGGGACGCCCGGTTCGGGCCGGTGAACCCCGAGGTAGACGTTGGCCCCACCCCCACGACGAAGCAGCGCTTCTGGGTGCGGGGCACCAATCGCGCCGAGCGGTGCTCCGGATGCCGAGGCTTGCCGACGAGCGAACGACGAGGGGCCAGCGAACGCCCGGCCCTGATCGCGCTGCCCAACGAGAGACGACTGGATCTCTTGGCGCGGACGATGTCCCTCTCCGTTGATCCACGCTGCCTCCGTTGATCCCGCTGCGCCGACGGGTGGGGGCACGTCGAAGGAGGCGCTCCGATCAGCGAGGACACACAGACGCCTGCAGGTGGGTGGACGGCGCCGGCAGCGGTCGATACGGAGGCCTGCCGGGGGCTGCTGGCGTCGTGTGGTGCGGTGACCTCGGTCGGGCAGGTGGCTCGGGAGCACACCACGCATGACGAGATGCAGTGTTCCACGTGGAACACGGCGACGGCCCGTCGTCGCGGCAGTTGACGCAGGTCAGAGCGCTGCGGGCGGACCGGGCCGCTCGCCGCCCGGATGCATCGGACCGGGGAACGCCTCGTGTTCCACGTGGAACACCCAGCAGGTGGGATGTCCCATCCGACTGCCCGCCGGACTCGTCGCGTGTCGCTGGCCGATGGATTAGATGCACCGTGGGGCTCTCCGTACGACGCCCGGACAGGCCCCTGTGCCCTGGATCGCGCCCCGGTGGTGCTTGGCTGGCCACAGGTCGCTGATCCCCAAGGCCGGCGCCCCGCGGTCGGCGAGGGCCTGGGCAACGGGGCTGGGTGAGCCCGTGCGCTGCAGGCTGGACGATGGGCGCGTGCGACGCAGCGGCAGGCAACGCAGGGAGGAGGCGCGAGGGCCGGCTCGGCGCCGCAGACTCGGGCGACAGGCCCGGGTGAGCCGCGCTTGCGCGACCCGGTCTCGGGCGAGGGGTGGGGACGGCCCTGCGACGCACGCCTGGGGCAGGCCGGGTCCGTGAGACGGGGGCAGCACGGCGATGCTCGTGTGGCGGCGGGCGAGGGTCGAGCGGCGGGGGTGACCGGACAGCGTCCCGACGCACGTGGGCGGGGGGAGGCGGGCACACCGGGGCGGCGACCATCGCTCTCACGGAGGCTCGAAGCGCCTGATCCGATTCTGCCGACGTGGCCGGAGAGCCCCGTGCCGGCGTCATCCGCTCGTGCTGAGCTTCGCTCCGCGCAGGTCAGCTGTGGGCTCGAGGGATCGGCCCCGAGCGCTCTTCCGGTCGTGCGCCGATTGCGCGTGGACGTGCCGACGACACCAGCTGCCCCGCCTCGTGGAGCAGTCAGTGGCCGAGGTCGCAGGTCACCGGAACGGCTGGTGTGGGCGGCGACCTGCAGGGCCGGCCGCTCGCCGCGAGCCGCCCGGACCGTTCCTGGGCGTGCCAGCGGCCGGGCGAGTACGGCTCAGCGCGCCCGAACGCGGACATGGCCAGGTGCGGAGCCTGTGCCCCTCCGGTCGGCGCCAGGGCACCTCCCCGACGGGGGCATCGGCACGGCAGAGTCGCCGCAGCGACCGGCCGGTCCGTCGGATCGAGGGCCCGTGGTGGGCGCTGACGGACGGCGGCGCCCGGCGGCGGCCGTGGACGCAGCCTCGGGCTCGAGCGGTGGGTCGACGATTGTGGAGGGCAGGAACGTCGGCGGCTGAGAGCCCTGGCGGCTCGCAGAACGCGAGTGCCGGTGGACGACGCCAGGTCGCCTGGTGCGGCGGCCTGGATCTCCCCGGACGGCAGCGGGGCGGTCCCAGGCCCGCTCGACCTGTGCTGCGTCCACCCGCGCGCGAAGCGTGGTTTTGGTGCGTCTCGCGCCTCGTCGGTGTACCTTGTGTTCCGGCCCCCGTTGATGGGTGTTCCACGTGGAACACCCATCAGGGCTTGACCCGACACCCTCCGCCCGGAAACATGTGCCGGATGACCGAGAGCACGCCCGACGCTGTCACCCAGGCCCGGGCTACTCCCGGGCGTTCCGGCTTCTCGCTTCCCGGGGTCGACGCCATTCCGGCGCTCGATGACCTGAGTGGTGACCAGACAACCCGCGACCCTCACGAGAACGCACAGGCCATGACGCCTCCTCCTGCTGTTGTCGAGCCCCATCAGTCCGACGACGCCACAGTCACCCCCACCGAACCGCACGAACCGACACCGTTCGAGCGTCCGCTCCCCCGCACCATCGCCATCGCCAACCAGAAGGGCGGCGTGGGCAAGACCACCACGGCCGTCAACCTCGGCGCCTGCCTCGCCGAGCTCGGTTACCGCACCCTCGTGGTCGACCTCGACCCCCAGGGCAACGCCAGCACCGGCTTGGGCATCAACATCCGCGATCTCCAAGCTTCGATGTACGACGTGGTCCTCAACGACCTCCCGATCGAGGACTGCGTCGAGGCCACCGCAGTACGCAACCTGTTCTGCGCCCCGGCGGCTCTCGATCTCGCCGGGGCCGAGATCGAGCTCGTGCCCGCCTTCAGCCGCGAGATGCGCTTGCGTCGGGCCCTCGACTCGGTGCGCGAGGACTACGACTACGTGCTCATCGACTGCCCCCCGTCGCTCGGTCTCCTGACCGTGAACGGGCTGGCAGCGGCCAGCGAGGTCATCGTCCCCATCCAGTGCGAGTACTACGCGCTCGAGGGTCTGGGTCAGCTGCTGCGCAACGTGCAGCTGGTGCAGCGGAACCTCAACCCTCGGCTCGAACTCAGCGCCATGGTGCTCGTCATGTACGACGCGCGCACCAAGCTCGCCGACCAGGTCGTCCACGAGGTGCGCGACCACTTCGGCGAGAAGGTGTGCAACGCCATCGTCCCGCGCACCGTCCGGCTCAGTGAAGCCCCGTCGTTCGGGCAGCCGATCATCACGTTCGATCCGACCTCACGAGGGTCGATCGCCTACCGAAGCCTGGCGATGGAGGTGAGTGGTGGAGCGGCGAAGCGGGCTGGGTAAGGGTCTCGGAGCGCTGATCCCCCAGGACGTGACCGCGGGCGCCGACCCGCGCCCCGGGGTCCGCGAGGTGCCGATCAGCCAGATCGAGCCGAACCCCTACCAGCCCCGCAGCCACTTCGACGAGGAGTCGCTGGCCGGCCTCACGGCCTCGATCCGCGAGCTCGGCGTGCTCCAACCGATCCTGGTGCGCGAGATCGGTCCCGACCGGTTCGCGCTCATCGCCGGTGAGCGGCGCTGGCGCGCCTCCAAGCGTGCGGGCCTGCAGTTCATGCCCATCATCGTGCGGGACGTCAGCGACGAGTTGACCCTGCAGCACGCGCTCGTCGAGAACCTGCACCGCGACGACCTGAACCCCCTCGAGGAAGCGGCCGCCTACCAGCAGCTCATCGAGGACTTCAACATGACGCAGGAGGCGGTCGCACATCGGGTCGGCAAGAGCCGGTCGGCCGTCGCCAACCTGTTGCGCCTGTTCCAGCTGCCGCCCCAGGTCCAGCGGCTGGTGGCCGACGGCCAGGTGTCGGCCGGCCATGCCAAGGCGCTGCTCGGCACGCCCGATCGGGCGTTTCAGGAGGCACTGGCGCGCCGCGTCGTCTCCGAGGGGCTGACGGTCCGCGAGACCGAAGAGGCCATCCGCCAGCGCGCGGCCAAGGCGTCCAACGACGCCCCCGCCCCGGACGGTGGTACCCCGGGCAGCAAGCTCCGGGCCCCGGGTCTTCTCGAGCTGGAGGAGCTGTTGGCCGACCAACTCGACACCCGGGTGAGGATCAACATGGGCCCCAAGCGGGGCAAGGTCGTGATCGAGTTCGCCGACCTCGAGGATCTCGAGCGGATCTACCGGGTGATGGCCACCAGCGACACCTGAGGTATCCACACCGGCCCGGCGCGGATCGCCCGGCTCGGTGGACATCCTGGGGATGTTGGGGATAGCGGCGCAACAGCTGCGCTCCTCACCACGGTGCGTGCGGATCTGGCCAGCATCGCTGCGCATCGTGCCCATGCGGCGGTGCCGAGGGCGATCGGGTACACCGTGGAGCGACCAAAGTCTCGAGTCGGACTCAAAGGTCGTGAAAAAGACTCAACCCCAACCTGAGGATCGAGTGTCCTCAAGTTGGGGTTGAGTCGTCCACAACCTTACGCACAGGTTGTGGATTACGTGGGGAACAGCCCCGTCAGGGCAGGAACTCCTCTAGCTCAGCCAGAAGTTGACCCTTGCCCTTGGCGCCGACGAGGCGCTTCTGGGCGGCACCGTCCTTGAACACGATGAGCGTGGGGATGCTCATCACGTCGTACCGCCGCGCCACGTCGGGGTTCTCGTCGACGTTGAGCTTCCCGACGCTGATCTTGCCGGCGTGCTCGTTCGCGATCTCGTCGAGGATCGGTGCGATCATCTTGCAGGGTCCGCACCACTCGGCCCAGAAGTCGACCACGACGGGCTCGGCGGACGAGCCGATCGTCTCGTCGAACGTCGCGTCGGTGAGGGTGCTGATGTGTGCAGCCATTCGTGGTGACCTTCCTTGGGATGGGTGGCTTCGAATCCAGAGCTAGTGAGGTGAACAGCGACCGCGTTGTCGATGTTCCCCGTGGGGGTACCCCCGCTGCACCCCTCAGGCGTGCTGCGCCTCGAGCCAGCGCTCGGCATCGATGGCTGCCTCGCAACCCGACCCGGCGGCGGTGATGGCCTGGCGGTAGGTGTGATCCTGCACGTCACCGCAGGCGAAGACGCCTTCGACGTTGGTGGTGCTGGCGCCTCCGGCGAGGCCGGTCACCAGGTAGCCGGACTCTTCCATCTCGAGCTGGCCCTTGAAGAGGTCGGTGTTGGGCTTGTGGCCGATGGCGACGAACAGGCCGGTGACCGCCAGCTCGCTGGCCTCGCCGGTGAGGACGTTGCGGACCGTGACCCCGGTCAGGGTGCCGTCGCCCGAGATCGACTCGACCACGTGGTTCCACAGGAAGGTGATCTTGTCGTTGGCGAACGCTCGCTCCTGCATGATCTTCGAGGCGCG
>JAFGPU010000043.1 GCA_016936035.1 Acidimicrobiales bacterium | reverse complement strand
GAGCGACTCGCACTCGGCCAGGGCGCCGGCCTTGTCGCCGGCCGCGGCCCGGTGGAGGATCGCCGCCGTCGTCCGCCGGACCCGCGCCACGAGATCGTCGGCGGGGGTGAGCCGCACGCTGTGCCGGGCGAGGTCGGCCGCCACCGCCGAGGAGCCGCGCCGGGCGGCACGGCGGGCGGCGGCGTCCAGCTCCGCGGCCACCGCCTCGTCGGGTTCGGTGCGGGCCAGCGTGAGGTGGCGGGCGCGGGTGTCGGGGTCGGTCTCGAGGTCTGCGATCCGAGCGTGCACGGCGCGTCGTGCGGCGGGGTCGGTTCCGCCGGCGACGATGCTGGCCAGGACGGGGTGCGCAGACCGCACGACGAGGTCGTCGCCGACGGCGAGGACCCCACGGCGCACGCACTCGGCGATGGCGGGCCCGACCTCGGGCACGCCCGCGCACCGGCCGATCGCCTCGGCCGGGGCCGGCCCGAGCGCGGCGGCGCACCGCAGCACGTCCAGCTCGCCGGCCGTCAGGCCGTCGAGGCGGGTGGCGAGCACCTGGCCCAACGTGGGCGGCACCGACGTCAGCGCCGCGTCGCCCTGCCGGACGGCGGCCCGCCCCAGCTCGAGGGCGTACAACGGGTTGCCGCCCGCGAGCTCGTGGATCCGTTGCAGCAGGGGCCGGGGCACCGTGACGCCGGCGCCGACCAGCAGACGCCGGGTGCCGGTCAGCGTGAGTGGGGCGAGGGCGATGTCTTCGCGCCGGTCGGCCGGGATGGTGCCGCCCTCGGTGCTGCCGTCGGGGGTCCCACCGGGGCCGGTCTGCTCGGTGGCCAGGATGACGATCGGCTCGTCGAGCAGGCGTCGGAAGGCGTAGCGCAGCGCGCCGGCCGAGGGCGGGTCGAGCCACTGGACGTCGTCGATCGCGACGACGGTCGGTGCCTCGTCCGCCTGCCGGCGCAACGTCGCCAGCACGGCCCGCCCCCGCTCGTAGCGGTCGAGGTCGGGGTCGAGGGTGGCAGCGGACCTCGCGTCCCGACCGAACAGGTCGGCGAGCCCGCAGAGCGCGCCGCCCGGTGCGTCCTCGGCGGGACGGGTGGCGAGCACGCGGTGGCCGGCCACCCGGTGCCGGCCGAGGGCGAGGTGCCACAGCGCGGTCTTGCCGATGCCCGTCTCGCCGCGGATGACGACGAAGCGCGCACCGCGCCCGCTCGATGCCACGAGCTCGTCGATGCACCGGACCTCGCGGTCGCGACCGACGAGCGATGGGTCGACCGTGGCTCCACCGTGCCGAACGGCCACGACGGCGATTCTAGGTGCGCCTCCGAGGCGTACGCTACAGATTGTGGTGTCCCGAGCCGTTCGAGTGGCGCCGACCGAGCCGCTCGTCGGCCGCGACAGGGAGCTCGCCCTCCTCGCCGATGCCGTCGCGTCCGTCGGTGGGGGACCGCGCTGCGTCGTGCTGCGGGGCCCGCCGGGCATGGGCAAGACCGCGCTCTGGCGCGAGGCGCTGCGCCGCCACCGGGCCGCCGGGCACCGGGTGCTGGTGACGATGGCCGCCGAGGAGGAGCTGGCCGGGCCGATGGTCGCCCTCGGGGACCTGTTCGAGGAGACGGGGGCCGATGTCGCCGTCCTGGCCGGCGACGCCGACCGGTTCGAGCGCGGTCGCGCCGTGCTGGCGACGATGCGCCGGCTGGCCGCCGCCGGGCCCCTGGTGCTGGCGATCGACGACGTGCAGTGGCTCGACCCGGTGTCGGCCGCCGCGCTGCGCTACGGGCTGCGACGCCTCGACGCCGAGCCCGTCGTGGTGCTTGCCACCGAGCGGGCGGAGCCCGTCGACCAGCCGGGCCCGGGACGGACCGCAGGGGACCACCCGCCGACCGGCCGACCGCCGGCGTCGATCTGCGCGGACGGGACGATTCCCGACGAGCGGCGCGTCGAGATCGCCCTCGGCCCCCTCGACCTCAAGGGCATCCGCGCCGCGATCGCCACGGTCGTCGGTCGCCTGCCGGCGCCGGTGCTCGCCCGCATCGCCGAGCTGGCCCAGGGCAACCCGATGTACGCCATCGAGCTCGCCCGCGCCGCCACGTCGCCAGCCGACCTGCTGTCCGCTCCCGCGCCGCCGACCCTGCGAGGGCTGCTGGCGAACCGGATCCGCGACGTTCCGGCAGACGCGGCCGACCTGTTGCGCGTGGTCGCCGCCACGGGGCCGGTCCCGTTGTCGACGGTGGGGCGCCACGCTGGGATCGACGACCCGGCGCCGCTCGTCGACCTGGCGGTCGGCCGGGGGATCCTCGCCGTCGGCGACGACGGGGTCGTGCGCTTCACCCACCCGATCCTGGCGTCGGTCGTCCTCGCGGAGATCGACCCGATCGCCCGCCAGGAGCTGCACGCGCGGCTCGCGGCGGCGGCCACCGATCCCGACGTCCGGGCCCGGCACCTGGCCCTGTCGTGCGCAGAGCCGGACACGGCCGTCGCCGCCGAGCTCGAGGACGCCGCCCGGCGTGCCTCGCGCCGGGGAGCCAGCGCGCTCGCCGCCGAGTTGGCCGGGCACAGCATCCGGGTCACGCCGGGGGACGAGGTCGTCGCCCGTGTCCGGCGGGCGTTCCTCGCCGCGCTCCACCGGGCCGCGGCCGGTGACAAGCCCGGCGCCCTGGCCGACTGCGAGGCACTCCTCGCGCTGCTGCCCCCCGGCCGACCCCGGGCCGAGGCGATCACCCTGCGGGTCGGGATCGACTTCGCCGACGGCGACCGGTTCCTCGCCCAGGCGCTGACCGAGGCGGGCGACGACGACCTGCTGCGGGGCCGGATCATCGAGCTGCAGGGGTGGATGGCCGCCATCTACCGCGGCGAGCCCCGCCGCGCCGTCGACCTCGGTGAGACGGCGCTGGCGATCGCCCGCCGGCAGGGCGACGCCGTCCTGGAGATGCTGGCCGCCAGCTCGCTGGCGACAGCCGCGCTGATGGTCGGCACGCCGCGACCCGAGCTGATGGCGCGAGCGCTGGAGCTGGCCGAAGCCCACCGGGGCTACCTGCTCGGCCAGTGGCCGCAGGCGATGTCCGGGCGGGTCGCCCTGTGGAGCGGGAACCTGGCCGAGGCGCGCACGACCTTCGAGGCGCTGCACGCCGCGTTCGTGCAGGCGGGCGTGGAGTTCCAGCGGCCCTACCGGATGCTCGACCTCGCCGAGCTCGAGCTCGCCGCCGGCGACGTCGCGCTCGCCGCCGAGCTGGCCGCCGACGGCATCGAGTCGGCCGCCGATGCCGGCAACGAGCAGGCGGTCGCCTGGCTCAGCTACCCCGCCGGCCTGGCCGCCGCCCACCTCGGCCACCCCGACCGGGCCCGGGAGGCAGCGGCCACGCTCGAGGGCACGACCGGCGACGCCCACGGCGACACCCGCACGGCCATGGCACACGCGGTCCGGGGTCTGGCGTCGCTCACCGAGGGAGAGCCGGCGCGCGCCCTCGCCGAGTTGGCCCCCGGCCTGGCCTTCATGCGAGCTGTCGGGGCGCGCCTGCCGTCGGTCCTGCCGCTGCTCACCGACTCCGTCGAGGCCGCTGCCCTCGCCGGCGACCACCGGGCGTGCGCCGCCCTGGCCGACGAGCTCGTTGCCGACGCCGAGGCCGTCGGACAGCCCTGGGTCGACGCCGCCGCGGTGCGGGGTCGGGGTCTCGCGGCGCTGGCTGCGGGTGACGACGGCGCGGTCGCGTTGCTCGAGCGCGCGGCCGTCCACTTCGAGGAGCTGGGCTACCTGCTCGACGCCGCCCGCACCCGCCTGCTGCTGGGCCGAGCGCTGCGCCGGGCCGGCCGGCGGCGGGCGTCGGCCGAGGTTCTCGACGACGTGCGCGCCCG
>JAFGPU010000338.1 GCA_016936035.1 Acidimicrobiales bacterium | reverse complement strand
GGGGGAGCGCTCAGCTACGGCCGGTCCGCCCCGCGCCTGTCCGAGGCGACACCCACCGAGGTGGCCGCGGCCGTGCGGGTGGGGCCGGGGCAGATGCCCGTGTTCGGCCCCGACACCCTGAGCGACGACGAGCTCGACGACCTGGTCAGCTACGTCGAGTACCTCGACACGCCCGAGGATCCCGGCGGGCTGCCCATCGGGCGCACGGGCCCGATCCCCGAGGGGTTCGTGGCCTGGCTCGTCGGGATGGTGGCCCTGCTCGTGCTCGTCGCCTGGATCGGCACCCGCAGCCCCATCCGCAGGAGCCGCACGTGAGCGACGACCGTCCCTCCCACGAGGCGCCCCGGGCCACGACCGGCGACGCGGTGCTCACCCGTTCCGGCACCCGCGTCGAGCTCGCCTCCGCCGCGTGCTTCGTGGTGGCGATCGTCGCCGCCATCGCGCTGGCGGTCGTGTACTGGGAGGGCGGCCAGCCCCAGGCCGAGGGCGTGCTGCTCGCCCTTGCGCTCGGGGGCATCGGTGTCGGCATCGTGCTGTGGGCCAAGCACTTCATGCCCGACGACGAGGTGTCCGAGGACCGGCACCCGATGGCCTCCACCGACGAGGAGGTGGCGGCGTTCACCGCCGACTTCCAGGCCGGCGAGTCCAGCCTGACCAGCCGGCGCACGCTGGTGGCCACGGCCGGTGGGGCGTGCGCTGCCCTCGGGGTGGCCCTCGTCTTCCCGCTGCGGTCGCTCGGCCCACGTCCCGGCCGCGGCCTGAAGCAGACGCCGTACCAGGGCGGCGGCATCCGGGTGGTGCGCGAGGACGGGTCGCCGGTGCGGCCCGACGACCTCGAGCCCGGCGGGTTCATCACCGTGTGGCCGGAAGGGCACACCGACGCCGCCGACGCGCCGACGTTGCTCATCCGCTACCAGCCCGACCAGGACTTCGAGCCCGTCGCCGGCCGCGAGGACTGGACGGTCGAGAACGTCGTCGCCTACTCGAAGCTGTGCACCCACGTCGGGTGCCCGGTGGGCTTGTACCAGTCGGACTCCGGGCTGCTGCTGTGTCCGTGCCACCAGTCGACATTCGACGTCCTGCAGGGCGCGGAGCCCGTGTTCGGCCCGGCGGCGCGCTCACTGCCGCAGCTGCCGCTGGCGGTCGACGACTCGGGCTACCTCATCGCCACCGGCGACTTCTCCGACCCGGTCGGGCCCGGCTTCTGGGACCGGGGGAGGTGAGGCGGCGGTGAGCGCACGGAAGCGACGGCCCGAGCGGCTGCTCACCCACCGCATGGCCCGGTGGGTCGACACCCGGCTGGGCTCGGCGAAGCTGGCCCGCACCGCGCTGAACAAGGTGTTCCCCGACCACTGGTCGTTCATGATCGGCGAGCTCGGCCTGTACTGCTTCATCGTGCTGGTGCTCACCGGGGTGTACCTGACGTTCTTCTTCGAACCGAGCAGCAACCAGGTCGTCTACGACGGTAGCTACGAGCCGCTGCGCGGCGTGCAGATGACCCAGGCCTACCACTCGGCGCTCGAGCTGAGCTTCGACGTGCGGGCCGGCCTGGTCATGCGCCAGATCCACCACTGGGCGGCGCTGCTGTTCCTGGCCGCCATCGCCGTGCACCTGATCCGGGTGTTCTTCACCGGCGCGTTCCGACGGCCCCGCGAGATCAACTGGATCATCGGCTGCACGCTGCTGATCCTCGCCCTGGTCAACGGCCTGTTCGGCTACTCGCTGCTCGACGACCAGCTCTCGGGAACGGGCCTGCGCATCGTCTACTCGGTGGCGCTGTCCATCCCGTTGATCGGCACCTGGCTGACGTCGCTGCTGTTCGGCGGCGAGTTCCCGGGGCCCGACATCATCGAGCGGTTGTACGTGCTGCACATCCTGATCGTCCCGGCGATCATCGCCGTCCTGCTGAGCGCCCACCTCGGCATTCTCGTGCGGCAGAAGCACACGCACTTCCCCGGGCCGGGACGGCGCGAGGACAACGTGGTGGGCGAGCGCATGTGGCCCACCTACGCGGCCAAGGCGCTGGGGCTGTTCTTCCTCACCTCGGCGGTGCTGGCGTTCCTCGGCGGCGTGTTCCAGATCAACCCGATCTGGATCTACGGCCCCTTCGACCCGGCCCAGGTGTCGGCGGCCAGCCAGCCCGACTGGTACATGGGTTGGCTCGACGGCGCCCTGCGCATCATGCCGGGGTGGGAGTTCCGCGCCGGTGGGTTCGAGGTGCCCAACCCGTTCTTCCCGGGAGTGCTGCTGGCGGGGTTGACGTTCACCCTGCTGTACGTGTGGCCGTTCCTCGAGGCCCGGGTCACGGGCGACTACGCCGAGCACCACGTCCTGGACCGACCCCGGCAGCGGCCGGTGCGCACCGCGCTGGGGGCGGCCACCATCGCCTTCTTCGTCGTCGCCTTCATCGGCGGCGGCGCCGACGTGATGGCGTCGACGTTCGGCCTGTCGGTCAACGCCATCCTGTGGACGTTCCGTTTCCTCATCCTGCTGGCCCCGCCGGCGGTCGGCTGGCTCACGTACCGGCTGTGCAAGGAGCTGTCGGCCCGCGACGGCGTGCCCACCGCGTCGCGGGTGCGCGTGCGCGACATCCCCGGTCGCCTGCGCCGCGGACCCGGGGCCGCCGACACCGCGCCGGCGCCCGAGAGCGCCCCCGGCGGCTGACGCCTGTCCGCCCGCGGGTGTTCCCGCTGCGCGCGCCCCGGGGGGCGGGGCGTCAGACCTCGACGGTGCGGTGGCCGGCCGGGTCGGCGTCGCGCCCCACGTGCAGGCGGACCTTGCCGCCGCGGACGGGCGTGCGCGCCAGCAGGTCGGGGCCGAGGTCGAAGGTGACGTTGGCCATCGTGCCCGGCGACACCGTGACCCGCCGGAACGCGCGCAGCGTTCGCAACGGCCGAGGTTCCGATCCCAGCGCCTCGTCGAGGTAGAGCTGCACCACCTCGTCGCCGGTGCGGGTGCCGGTGTTGACCACCGGCACGGTCAGGCGCACCGTGCCGTCGGGCGCCCGCTTGGCCACCAGGCGCCCCAACTCGAACGTCGTGTAGGTCAGGCCGAACCCGAACGGGAACGCGGCCGGCCGGCCGGTGGCCTCCATCAGGCGGTAGCCGTGCAGGGGGCCATAGCGCACGGTGCGGGCCTCGGGGTCGAACGGGGGCAGCTGCTCGGCGCCCCGCGGCCACGTGCACGGCAGCCGCCCGCCGGGGGCGACGTCGCCGAACAGCACCCGGGCCAGCGCGTGACCGCCCTCCATGCCCGGGTACCACGCCATCACCACCGCGCCCACCTGCTCGCGCCACGACTCGGTGACGATGGCGCTGCCCCCGATCAGCACCACGACGGTGCGGGGGTTGGCTGCGGCCACGGTGCGGATGAGGGCCTCGTCCTGCGGGCGGAGCGTGAGCGACCGGCGGTCGCCGCCGCCCCGGCGGGGCACCTTCTCGCCCTCGTCACGGTGGCTGAGCCCGGCCACGACGACGGCGACGCCGGCGGCGGCTGCCGACAGCCGGGCGGCGTCGAGGTCGTCGCCGGGCTGGTGGGCGACGTTGATGACCCAGCGCTCGCCCGCGGACCGCAGGCCGTCGAGCACGGTCACCACCTCGGGCGGGTGCACCTGGCTCGAGCCGTGGTCGCCGGTGACGGGCATGGCGGCGAGGCGGCCGAGCACGGCCATCGAGTGCACGCGGTCCGGGTCGAGCGGCAGCAGCGGCTCGGGGGCGGCGGCGCGGCCGTCGCCGGCCGGCGGGCCGGCGACGACCTCGTTGCGCAGCAGCACCATCGACCGCTCGGCGACCTCGCGGGCCAGGGCGCGGTGGGCGCCTCCGGCCACCGCCTCCGGCGCGTAGCGGCTGCCGCTGTCGTCGGTCGCCGCCTCGTGCGCCCGGGCGGCGAACCGGACCTGCTGGCGCAGCAGCCTGAGCGCGGCGTCGTCGATCCGGGCCGCGCTCACCGAGCCCCGGCGCAGCAGCCGGTGCAGCGCCCGGAAGCGCCAGCGGAACGGCATCTCGAGGTCCTGCCCGGCGGCCACCGCGCGCGCGGAGCGGACCCCCAGCACGAAGTCGCTCATGACGAACCCGTCGAAGCCCCACTCGCCCTTGAGGATCTCGCTGATGAGGTGGTGGTGGTGGCCGCACCGTTCGCCGTTGACGCGGTTGTAGGCGGTCATCACCGCGGCTGCGCCCGCGTCGACGCACCGCCGGAACGCCGCGAGGTAGATGTCGCGCAGGTCGTCCTCGTCGACGACCACGTCGACCGTGAGCCGGGAGTCCTCGATCGAGTTGCAGGCCAGGTGCTTGACGCACGCCATGACGTGACGCTGAGCCCCGCGCACCAGCGCGGCGCCCATCTCGCCGAGCAGGTGGGGGTCCTCGCCGAAGGTCTCCTGCGCGCGGCCCCACGCCGGGTGGCGCAGCACGTTGACGCACACCCCGGCGAACAGGTTGGCGCCGAGGGACCGGCACTCGGTGCCGATGACGTCGCCGACCCGTTCCTCGAGCGCGGGGTCGAACGTCGCGGCGCGGGCCATGGGCACGGGGAAGGCGGTGGCGTTGCCCATCACGACGCCCCGGGGCCCGTCGCTGAAGCGGATGCCGGGGATGCCCAGCCGGGGCAGCTCACCGGCGACGTAGGGCGTCTCGTTGTAGCGGCGCGCCATCTCGGCCAGGCCCCGGACGAGCGGGGCGTCGCCCGAGAGCAGGTGGAGCTTCTCGTGGACGGTCAGCTGGTCGAGCAGGTCGCGGGCGCGCGCCTCGACGGCGGCATCGTCGGAGGCGACGGGCCCGCCCGGGCTGCCGGGGTCGTCGGCCAGCCGCCCCCACACCGGCGGCGGCTCACCGGCGGGCGGGGCCTCGGCGAGAACCCCGGCGAGCACCGGGTCGGCCAGGCGGGCGGCGAGGTCGTCGCGATCGTCGCCGTCACGGGCGGGTGCGTCGGTGTCCCCAGATGCCACGGCGGTGACAGTACGCCGTGGCGATCTCCTCCGGCGGCAGGGCGGCGTGCGCCGGGGTCAGGGGCGCATGTCGTCGGTGACCGGGCCCGCGTCGTCGGTGGGCGGTTCCCCGTCCCGGGTGATCCGGGCGAGCCACTGCACCGTACCGGTGGCGATGCGTTCGCCTGCGGCGTCGACGACCTCGACCGCCACCGAGAAGCGGAGCACGCCCCGCTCGTCGGCCCGGTCGGCCAGCGTGCCCTCGCACGGCACCGACGCCTGGGCGGTGAGCGCACCCGCTGCCGACGCCACCCGGTGCTGCACGCCGGTGGCGGTCGGAACGAGCGTCGCGGGTGTGCCCGGCACCCCGAGCGCCGTCTCGGCGGCCGCCCGGGCGGCGGCGTCGACCAGGGCGAGCACGGCGCCCGTCGGCACGCTGGCCGTGGGCGGGTCCAGGGTCGCCGTGGCGCCGCAGTTGCCGGCACAGCCGTCACTGCGGGGCTCGACCTGCACACCGATGCGGGCGGTGAACCGCTCGCTCGCCTCGGCGACGGCGGCCGGGTCGGCCCGCGGGCGCGGGTCCTCGGCGGGAGTGGAGGGGGAGGCCACTCCGCTCACCTGGCCCCCGCGCCGGCGGGCTCGAGGCCGCCGTCGCCGTGATCACCGCCGCCCCCGGGGACGACGACCTCGGGCACGGGCGCGGGCCGGGATCCGGCCTCACCCTCGAGGTCGAGGTGCGGCAGCGTGCGATCCAGCCAGCCCGGCAGCCACCAGTTGGCGTTGCCGAGCAGCGCCATCGTGGCCGGCACCAGCACCATCCGCACGACGGTGGCGTCGAGGAGCACGGCCGTGGCCAGCCCGATGCCGAACATCTTGATGACGACGTCGTCGCCCACGACGAACCCGCCGAACACGCTGATCATGATGAGCGCCGCCGAGGTGATGACCCGGGCGGTCGCGCCCAGCCCGTCGACAACCGACGTGTGGCTGTCGCCCGACCGCAGCCACTCCTCGCGGATGCGGGACAGCAGGAACACCTCATAGTCCATCGACAGCCCGAACAGGATGGCGAACATGATGAGCGGGACGAACGGGTTGACGGCGACGGTCTCGTCCAGCCCGACCAGGTCCTTGGCCCAACCCCACTGGAACACGGCCACCACCACGCCGTAGGCGGCCCCGATCGACAGCACGTTCATGAACGCCGCCTTGAGCGGCACCAGGACCGACCGGAAGACGACGGTCAGCAGCACGAACGACAGCGCGACGACGGCGGCGATGAACAGGGGCAGCCGGTCGCTGATGTGGGCGGACAGGTCCTCGAAGAAGGCGGTCGCGCCCGTCACCTGGGCGGTGGCGCCGGTGCCTTCGACGGCCCGGGGCAGCACGTCGCGCCGCACCTCGTCGAGCAGGTCGGCGGTCGCCTCGTCGCCGGGGGCGGTCGTCGGGTTGGCGAACATCACGGTCGTGTCGCCCGCCTCGTTGGCCAGCGGTGCGCTCACCATGGCGATGCCGTCGGTCGAGGCCAGTGCGTCGTGCACCCGGGCAACGCCGTCGCCGGCGGCCGGCCCCTCGACCACCACCGTGAGCGGGCCGTTGAAGCCCGGCCCGTAGGCGGCGGTGGTCAGGTCGTAGGACTTGCGCTGCGTCGTGTCCGGGGCGGCGTTGCCGTCGTCGGCGAACCCCACCCGCAGCGCCACGACCGGCGCCGCCAGCACCACCATCAGGGCGAGGGCGCCCACGGCGTAACGGCCCGGGTGACGGCCGACCCGGTGCGCCCACCGGCCCGAGAACGTCTCGTGGGCGGCGTCGCTGGCCCGGCGCCGGTGGAGCGCCCACCGGTCGATGCGCACGCCCGCCCATCCCAACAGGCCGGGCAGGAGGGTGACGGCGATGAGCATCGACACCACCACGGTGACGGCGACGGCGAAGCCCATCGTCGTCACCGAGGGCAGCCCGACGAGCAGCAGGCCCACGATGGCGATGACCACGGTGGTGCCGGCGAACAGCACGGCCTGGCCGGCGGTGGCGGTCGCGCGCCCCGCGGCCTCGGTGACGGGCATGCCCTCGTGGAGGTGCTGGCGGAACCGGGTGACGACGAACAGCGCGTAGTCGATGCCGACCCCGAGGCCGATCATGATGGCGAGGACCGGCGACGTGTCGGGCACGTCGGTGAAGCCCGACATGATGCCCAGCCCGGCCAGGCCCACGGCGACGCCGATGAGCGCGGTGGCGATGGGGATGCCGGCCGCGATCACCGACCCGAACGCCACGAGCAGCACCACCAGGGCGACCATCAGCCCGATGCCTTCCTGACCCTCGACCTCGGCGCCCGCCCAGGCGATGTCGCCGGACACCTCGGTCTGCACACCGGCATCCCGGGTCGGTGCGATGGCCTCGACGACCGCGTCGTAGTGCTCGGGCTGCACGGTCAGCTCGCTGTACTGCACCGGCGCGAAGGCGGTGCGCCCGTCGGGGCTGACGGTGGGGGCCACCGGGTCGAAGGGGTCGCCGACCAACGTGACGTCGTCGCCCGTGGCCAGGCGCTGGACGGTGGCGTCGATCGTGGCCCGGTGGGCGGGGTCGTCGATGCGCCCCTCGTCGACGTGGAACACGACCCGCCCCGAGGCGCCGGCGTAGTCGGGGAACTGCTCGGCCAGCGTGTCGGAGGCCTGCTGCGACTCGACGCCCGGCACCCGGTAGTCGTTCACGGGGTCGCCGCCGGCGGCGCCCTGCCAGGCGAACACCACGAGCGCGATGGCCACCCACGCCGCGATCGTGCGGAAGGGGTGGGTCGCGGTCGCGCGACCGAGTCGGAACAGCATGTGCGACATCGAGACTCCTTGCGCGGGCTGGGGGGACGCACGCCCGCTGTGCGTGCACGTCCCAGCGTGCGCCCCGCCCCTTGCGTCGGGCTGAGACGGCGCTTGCAGCCACCCGCTGGGGTGGTCAGCGCTCGATCCGGCGTTCCGGGTGCATCACGCGCGGAGCGCGTCGGCAGTGAGCTCCATGTGTCCGAGGTGCTGGTAGAGCTCCTCGACGACGTGGAGCACGACGGAGGCATCCGACGTGTCGCCGTCCAGCAGGAACTGGCGGCCCCCCTCGTCGGTTCCGTCACCCGCCTCGAGCCGCCCCAGGTGCTCCACGACCCGCTCGATCGTGTGGTCGACCAGCACGTGGAGGTCGGCGAGCGTCGCGGTCCGGGAGAACTCGGAGTCGCGATCGCGATCGCTCGGATGGCCGAGCGCGACGTGACCGAGCCAGAACTCGGCCACCGCGCAGCAGTGGACGACGAGGGCAGCGACGGCGTTCGTGTGCGGCCCGTGCGGACGCCGGTTGATCAGGGGCTCGCCCAGGCGATCGGCGACCTGCAGCATCTGCGCGAACGCGTGGCGGACGTAGGCCTCGGCAGTCGCAGGGCTGAGCTGCACGGCGAGGATCGTAGGGCGTCAGCCGGCCAGTCGGCGGACGGCCTCGAGCTGGGCCCGGGCCAGGTCGCGGGCCACCACGTCGTCGCCCTGG
>JAFGPU010000337.1 GCA_016936035.1 Acidimicrobiales bacterium | reverse complement strand
CTCGACGTCAAGGAGGTGCTGCCCCTCGTCATGCACGCGCCGCAGCGCCAGGTGTTCCAGTCGATGCTGTTCAGCAAGATCGTGCCCAATTGCAAGAAGCTGGGGCTGCTCGACGCGAACGGCGGCTGGCTGCGCACCAAGTTCACCGAGTTGGGCGTCATCGGCTTCGAGGACAACCCCGACACCGGCGAGGAGTACCAGATGTTCGCCCTGGCCGAGGGCGAGGTCGCCAGCTGACCCCGTCGCGCGCCGTGCGGGGGCCCCGTACGGGGCCCGCACGCTGGGGTTCCGGTGGCAGGTGGGCCGAGGTGCCGCTGGTACCCTTCGGCGGATGTCACAGCGGTCCCACCCTCGCCTGCTCGTGCTGCACGGGCTGCGTCTCAAGGGCGTGGCCGATCTCCACGCGGTCGCCGATTCGGCGGGCCTCGAGCCGGCCGAGGTCGCCGAGCACCTGCGCGCCCTCGAGGCCGACGGGCTCGCCGTCCACCGCACGGGGGCGCTCACCGGCTGGTCCCTCACGTCCGCCGGGCGGGAGGCCCATGCCCGGCTGGTCGACGCCGAGGTCGACGCCAGCGGCAGCCGCGACACGGTCACCAGGGCCTACGGCGACTTCCGGGCGCTGAACACCCAGGTCCTCGACGCGTGCAGCCGCTGGCAGGTGCGCGACGTCGGCGGGCAGCCGGTCCTCAACGACCACCGCGACGCCGGCTACGACGCCCGAGTCGTCGCCGACCTCGAACGCCTGCACCAGCGGGCCGAGCCCTTCCTCGACGACCTCGCCGGGGCGCTCGACCGCTACGGCTCCTACGGGCCGCGGCTGCGCCACGCCGTCGAGCGGGTCGGCGCCGGCGAACGAGACTGGTTCACCCGCCCCGTCATGCCCAGCTACCACACGGTGTGGTTCGAGCTGCACGAAGACCTGCTCACCACGCTCGGGCTCGATCGCAGCAGCGAGCTGGTGCCGTGAGCCCGCACCACCCCCGTCCCACCCCTGCCACCACCACAGGAGCGCCGTCGTGTCCCTAGCCCGCTTCGGCAAGGTCCTCACCGCCATGATCACCCCGTTCCGCGACGACGGCAGCCTCGACCTCGAGGGCGCGGCGGCGCTGGCGCAGTGGCTCGTGGCCCAGGGCAACGACGGGCTCGTCGTGGCCGGCACCACCGGCGAGGCGCCCACCCTCTCTGACGACGAGAAGGTCGAGCTGTGGCAGGCGGTGCGCGCGGCGGTCGACGTCCCGCTGCTGGCGGGCACCGGCAGCAACGACACCCGGCACACCATCGGCCTGTGCCGGCGGGCCGCCGAGACGGGCGTCGACGGGCTGCTGGTCGTCTCCCCCTACTACAACCGGCCCCCGCAGGCGGGCATCGAGGCCCACTTCCGCGCGGTCGCCGCCGCCGTCGACCTGCCCATCGTCATGTACGACGTGCCCACCCGCACGGCGCAGGCCATCGCCGTCGAGACGATCGTGCGCCTGGCCAACGAGGTCGAGACGATCGTCGGGCTCAAGGACGCCCGCGGCAAGCCCGGTGACGCGGCCCGCATCGTGGCCCGGACGCCGCACACCTTCGACGTCTACTCCGGTGACGACAACCTGACCCTTCCCCTGCTGGCCGTCGGCGCGGTGGGCGTGGTGGGCGTGGCCACGCACTGGACGGCGGGGCTGCACGCAGAGATGATCGCCGCCCACGGCAAGGGCGACCTGCAGGCCGCCCGCGAGATCAACGCCCGCCTCGGCCCCTCCTTCGCCGTCGAGACCAGTGCCACCTGGGTCCACGCCAGCGCCGCCAAGGCCGCGCTCGCGGCCCTCGGACAACCGGCGGGCGACATGCGGCTCCCGTTGCCCCGGATCGGTGACGACCTGCGGGCCGCGATCGGCGAGGTCCTCGACGGCCTGGGCCTGTCACGATGAGCCGCCGCGACGCGCAGCCCGTCAAGATCACGTTCCTCGGCGGGCTCGGCGAGATCGGGCGCAACTGCGCCTGCATCGAGGTCGACGGCCGCATCCTGCTGCTCGACGTCGGGTTGATGTTCCCGGAGCTCGACATGCTCGGCGTCGACCTCGTGCTGCCGGACTTCACCTACCTGCGCGACAACGCCGATCGCGTCGACGGCGCCATCATCACCCACGGCCACGAGGACCACACCGGCGGCCTCAGCTTCCTGCTGCGCGAGCTGTCGTTCCCCATCTACGGCTCGCCGCTCAGCCTGGGCCTGGCCCGCAACCGCATCGAGGAGGCGGGGCTCCTCGACCGCACCGAGCTCATCCCGGTGCGCGACGGCGAGCGGCGCCGCATCGGCCCGTGCGACGTCGAGTTCATCCCCGTCACCCACTCGGTGCCCCACGGGTTCGCCACGGCGTTCCACACGCCCCAGGGCACGATCCTGCACTCCGGCGACTTCAAGCTCGACCTCACCCCGGTCGACGGTCGCCTCACCGACCTGGCCCGCATCGGGGCGCTGGCGTCGGGTGACGGCATCCGCCTGCTGCTCAGCGATTCCACCAACGCCGACGAGCCGGGCCACTCGCGCAGCGAATCCTCGGTGGGCCAGGTGCTCTACCAGCTGTTCCACCAGCACGAGGGCCGCCGGGTGGTCATCGCCTGCTTCGCCAGCCACATCCACCGGGTGCAGCAGATCGCGGACGCCGCGATCTCGTTCGGGCGCAAGGTGGCGACGCTCGGCCTGTCGATGAAGAAGAACGTGCGGCTGGCGCGCGAGATGGGGCTGCTCCACATCCCCGACCACGCCCTGGTCGACATCGACGACGTGCGCGACCTGCCGCCCGGCGAGGTGTGCGTCATCTCCACGGGCAGCCAGGGCGAGCCCATGTCGGCGCTGTCGCTGATGGCGCAGCGCAACAACCGCTGGCTCGAGATCGACGCCGACGACACGGTCATCCTCTCGTCGCACCCGATCCCGGGCAACGAGATGAACGTGTCCAAGGTCATCGACGGGCTGGTGCGGCTCGGCGCCGAGGTGGTGCACTCCGGGCTGTCCGACGTCCACGCGTCGGGCCACGCCAAGCAGGAGGAGCTCAAGACCCTGCTGTCGATCGTGCGGCCCGAGTGGTTCGTGCCCGTGCACGGCGAGTACCGGCACATGGTCGCCCACGCGAAGCTGGCCCGCGGCATGGGTGCCGTCGCCGACGATCACGTCCTGGTGTGCACCGACGGCGACCAGCTCGTCCTCGATCGCGACGGCCTGCGGCGCGTGGGCCAGGTGCCGGCCGGCTACCTCTACGTCGACGGCATCATCGGCGACGTGGGCCAAGGCGTGCTGCGCGACCGCCGGGTGCTGGCCGAGGAGGGCGTCGTCGTCGTGGTGGTGACCGTCGACGTCGAAACCGGGGCCATCCTCGTCGGGCCCGAGGTCATCACCCGCGGGTGGGTGTACGCGCCCGAGGCCGAACCGTTGCTCACCGAGTGCGCGGACGCGGTGCGCCAGGGGGTCAAGGAGGCGTTCGCCAAGGGGGCCACCGACATCGAGGCGCTCCAGCGGGCCGTGCGCCGGGCCGCGGGCCGGTTCGTCAACGAGACCACCAAGCGGCGGCCGATGATCGTCCCCGTGGTCATGGAGGCCTGACCGGTGCCGGGCGCCCGGCCGGCGGTCGCTCCCCGGCGCCCAACCGCCTGACCGGCGATGCCCGAGCTTCCCGAGGTCGAGACCATCCGTCGGCAGCTCGAACCGCTGCTCGTCGGGCGCCGGTTCGGCGAGGCGTGGGCCTTCCCCCACCCCAAGTTCACGCCCGCCCTCGAGGTCGGGCCCGCCGCCGTCGAGCAGGTGGGGCGGCGAGGCAAGTACCTGCTGGTCGGGCTCGACGACGATCGTGAGCTGGTCGTCCACCTCGGCATGACCGGTTCCCTGCGGGTGCGCCCCGCCGGCGACCCGGGCGACCGCTACGTGCGGGCCTGGTGGGCGTTGGACGACGAGGCCGGCAGCGGCGAGGTCCTGGAGTTCCGCGACGTGCGCCGGTTCGGGCGCCTGGCGGTGGCGCACGGGGGGCGGTACGCCGGCACGCTCGCCGTCCAGGGCCCCGATGCGCTGGACCGGTCGCTGGGCGCGGAGGAGCTCTGGCGGTCATTGCGCGCCAGCCGCCGCGCCGTCAAGACCCAGCTGCTCAGCCAGCGGCCCGTCGCCGGCGTGGGCAACATCTACGCGGACGAGGCGCTGTGGCGGGCGCGCATCAACCCGGCGCGGCGCACGATCACCCGCGCGCAGGCGGCGGCGCTGCTCACCGCGCTGCGCGAGGTGCTCACCGGCAGCCTCCGCTACGGCGGCACCACGCTGACCGACTACCGCGACACGGCGGGGCGCGCCGGACGTAACCAGCAGCGCCTCGACGTGTACGGGCAGGCGGGCCTGCCCTGCCCCCGCTGCGGCACCGAGCTGCGCTCGCGGGTGCTCGACGGCCGCACGACCACCTGGTGCCCGACCTGCCAGCCCCGGTAGCGCGGCCCTAGGCCAGGTCGGAGCGATGCACCAGGCGGGCGCTCGCCTGGTCGCGGGCGAGCACGATCATCTGGTCGATGTTGACGTGGCTGGGCCGGGACGCGACCCAGCGCACGCACTCGGCGACGTCGTCGGCCGACAGCGGCGTGAGGCCCTCGTACACGGCCGCCGCCCGCTCGGCATCGCCGCCGAAGCGGACGAGGCTGAACTCGGTCTCGACCATGCCCGGGTCGATCTCGCTGACGCGGATCGGCCGACCGAGCAGCTCCTGGCGCAGCACCGCCATGACGGCACGCACCGCGAACTTGGCGGCGTTGTAGCCGGCGCCGCCGGGATAGGCCTCGTGCGCCGCGATCGACCCGATGGTCACGACCTGGCCGTCGCCGCTGGCCTCGAGCGCTCCGAGCAGACCCTTGGTCACGCGCACCACCCCGAGGACGTTCGTCTCGTACATGGCGCGCCACTGGCTCTCGTCGGCCTCGGCGACAGCGGTGAGGCCGAGCGCACCGCCCGCGTTGTTGACGAGCAGCCGGCACTCGGGCACGGCGCGCACGAACGCGTCGACCGACGCCGGATCGGTCACGTCGAGCGGGTGGGCCCGGGCCCCGATCTCGGCCGCCAGGGCGTCCAGGCGGTCGACACGGCGGGCGCCGACGACGACGTCCCAGCCGTCGGCGGCCAGCGCCCGGGCGGTGGCGGCACCGATGCCCGAGCTGGCGCCCGTGACGACGGCTGTCCCCTGCGTGGTGTCGTGCTGCACGGCCGTCACCGTAGTGACGTCGTCGCGCTGCACGGCTCCGTCACCCCGCGAGCAGGGGCAGCACCGCCACGTAGGCGACCAGCAGGAGGCCGGCCTCGAGGCGGGTGACCCGCCGCCCGACGGCCATCACGACCGCGGCGGCGGCGGTGATCGCCAGCATCAGGGCCACGCCGCCGGTGGTGAGGGTGGTGTCGTCGAGGGGGCCGGCGTCGGCGAAGCCGATGACCGCGCCCACGGCCAGGCAGTTGAACAGGTTCGAGCCGAGCACGTTGCCGAGCACCAGGTCGTCCTCGCCGGCCCTGGCCGCCGACACCGACGTCGCCAGCTCGGGCAGCGACGTGCCCACCGCGACGAGGCTCATGCCGACGAACCCGCCCGACAGCTCGAGCGCCTCGGCCACCTCGACGGCGCCCCACACCAGGGCCTGGGCCCCGGCGATGATGCCCGCCAGGCCGACCGCCAACCGGCCGACCAGCGTCACGGTGTCGTGCGGATGCCGGGCCATGAGCTCGTCGACCTCGGCCTCGATGTCGGCGTCGGCCGGGGGCCGGGTGGTCGACCGCCAGACCGTGATCGCAAGGGCAGCGGCCAGACCCGCCGAGAGGGCGACGGCCTCGCCGACCGAGATGCCGCCCTGCACGGCGACGGCGAACGCGACGGTGGCGAGGACGACCAGCGGCACCTCGGTCCGCAGGGTGCCCTCGGCGACGCCGATCGTTCCGACGAGCCCGGCCACGCCGAGGATGAGGGCGAGGTTGGCGATGTTGGACCCGATGACGTTGCCCACGCCCACCGCCGCATCGCCCTGCACGGCCGCCAGGCCGCCCACCAGCATCTCCGGCGCGCTGGTGCCCAGACCGAGGATCACGGCGCCGACGATCACCCCGGAGACGTTCCAGCGGCGGGCGAGCGCGGCGGCACCGCCGACGAACTGACCGGGGGCCCACGCGAGCAGCGCGAGGCCGACGACGATGGCGATGGCGATCACGCCGCTGAGCCTCGCACCAGCGGAGGAAACGGGTCGACTGTGGCCGATGGGGCTGCTGGTAGCTTTGTGGCCGTTGTGACGACGCGCCAGAGGTCCCGCTCGCAGTCGCGCTCCCGTTCGTCGGGCAAGGGGCGGTCGACCCGCCGCTCCGGCACCTCGCGCTCCGGCACGAAGCGTTCGACCAGCCGCCGCAGGCCACCCCCGCGGCCGTCCCTGGCGTCGCGCGCCCTGCGCACGTCCGGCCGGGTGCTGGCCGACCATGCCGACGACGTCAGCGGCCTGGTTCTGGTGGCGATGGCCATCATCACGGGCCTCGGCATCTACGCGGACGGCGGCGGGCCCGTCGGTCGCGGCCTCGGCGACCTGTCGGCCTCCGCGCTCGGCTGGCTGCGGTTCGCGCTGCCGGTCGGGCTCCTGATCGGCGGGGGCGCGCTCATCCTCACGCGCGCCCCCGAGGGCGACGCCGACGCCGATCAGCCCTCCGTCGCCGCTCACGTGGGGGTGGGTACGGCGCTGCTCGTCGTCGCCGCCGGCGGCCTGCTCCACCTCGGCGGGGGAAGCCCGGCGTTCAGCGATCCGGTCGACGACCTGCGCGACGCGGGTGGCTGGTTCGGCGCCGCCATCGGCGGTCCGCTGGCGAGCATGGTGGGCGAGGCCGGCGCCGCCGCCGTCCTGGGCCTCGTCGCCGTGGGCGGGTTGGTCGTCCTCACCCGCACCCCGCTGCGCGTCGCGGCCGACCGCACGGTGGCCGGGGTGCGCCCGTTCACGTCGGTCGTCAACCAGCGGTTGGCCACGCTGTTCCGGTTGCCCTACGACAGCGGGCCCGATGCGGCGACGACCGAGGCCGACGCCGTCGATCCGGCGCTCGTGCCCGACGACGACACGCTGGTCGAAGCGCCCGACGACACGTCGTCCGATCCCGTGGCCGCCGAGCCGCGGCGCAAGCGCAAGGCCCCCAAGTTCGTCGCTCCCGAGCCCGACGACGTGTCGCCCGAGCAGCTCGAGATCGCGCTGGGCCCGGCGGCCAAGGGCTCGCCGTGGAAGCTGCCGCCCATGACGCTGCTCGAGCGCACCGGCTCGCAGCAGGTCGACCGCAAGATGATCGAGGACACGGGCCGCACGCTCGAGAAGGCGCTGGCCGACCACGGCGTCGAGACCCGGCTGGTGGGCATGGTCGTCGGGCCCACCGTCACCCGCTACGAGCTCGAGCTGGGCCCCGGGGTCAAGGTCAACCGGGTCACCAGCCTGCACAAGGACATCGCGTACGCCATGGCCACGCCCGACGTGCGCATCCTGGCCCCCATCCCGGGCAAGCAGGCCATCGGCGTCGAGGTGCCCAACGCCCGCCGGCAGATCGTGGCGCTCGGCGACATCCTCATCAGCGAGGAGGCCCGGCGGTCGACCCACCCGCTCGAGGTGGCGCTCGGGCGCGACATCAACGGGCGCTCGATCATGATGAACCTGGCGGCGATGCCCCACGTCCTCATCGCCGGCGCCACCGGTGCGGGCAAGTCGAGCTGCCTCAACTCGCTGCTCACCTCCATCCTGGTGCGGTCGACGCCCGATCAGGTGCGCATGATCCTGGTCGACCCCAAGCGGGTCGAGATGGGCCAGTACGACCGGTTGCCCCACCTGCTCACCAACGTCGTCACCAACCCCAAGAAGGCCGCCAACGCCCTCGCCTGGGCCGTCAAGGAGATGGAGCGTCGCTACGACCTGCTCGCCGAGGTCGGCTTCCGCGACATCACCGGATACAACGCCGCGGTCGACAAGGGCGACCTCGACGGCGACGGCATGGGCACCGTCGACGGCTACGTCGACCAGGACGGCGACGGCCGGAGCGACGCCGAGCAGAGCGGGCGCCAGTACCCCCGGCTGCCGTTCATCCTGGTCGTCATCGACGAGCTCGCCGACCTCATGATGGTCGCCGCCCGCGACGTCGAGGAGTCGATCGCCCGCCTGGCCCAGATGGCCCGGGCCGTCGGCATCCACCTCGTCATCGCCACCCAGCGCCCGTCGGTCAACGTCATCACCGGGCTCATCAAGGCCAACGTGCCCGCTCGCATCGCGTTCGCCGTGTCGTCGGTGACCGACAGCCGCGTCATCCTCGACCAGGGCGGCGCCGAGCGCCTGGTCGGCAAGGGCGACATGCTCGTGCTCGACGGCGGCTCGTCGGTGTCCCGCCGCATCCAGGGCGCCTGGGTCACCGAGGACGAGGTGCGCAAGATCGCCTCGGTGTGGAAGCGCCAGGCGCCCGACGTGCGCTTCGACGACTCGGTGCAGGGCACCGACGACGGCCAGAGCGGCGGCTCGGCGGGTACCGGGGGTGCGGGGGGCGACGACGATGACGACCTGCTGTGGCAGGCCATGGAGCTGGTGGTGCGCAGCCAGCTCGGCTCGACGTCGATGCTCCAGCGCAAGCTGCGGGTGGGCTTCGCCCGTGCCGGCCGCCTGATGGACCTGTTGGAGCAGCGGGGCGTCGTGGGTCCGTCGGAGGGCTCGAAGGCCCGCGCCGTGCTCATGACCGTCGAGGAGCTCGACGAGCTCACCGACGGCGGCGAGTAGGCCCTCGCGACGCGTCGGGCGGGCGCGTCACCCCGGGACCCTGGCCGCTGTCCGCCGGATGACGGTCGCTCGCTCCGCAAAAGCGCGACCACATGTGCGCTCGGGCCCGTTAGCGTCGCCTCAATGGAATCTCCGGCGGCATCCCCCCAGCCGCGCGACGCGTCCGACCGCCCGGTCGGCCTCGCGCCCACCCTGGCAGCACGAGCGGTCAACGCCACCAAGGTCTACGGACACGGCCAGACCGCGGTGGTCGCCATCGACGACATCTCCCTCGACGTCCCGACCGGTCGCTACACCGCCATCATGGGCCCGTCCGGGTCGGGCAAGTCGACGCTCATGCACTGCATGGCGGGCCTCGACTTCCTGACGTCGGGCCAGGTGTTCGTGGGCGACCAGGATCTCGGCGACCTGACCGAGGACCAGCTCACCCTGCTGCGGCGCGACCGCATCGGCTTCGTGTTCCAGGCGTTCAACCTGGTGCCGACGCTGACGGCCATCGAGAACATCACGCTGCCGATGAAGCTGGCGGGACGCAAGCCCGACCAGGAGTGGCTCGACGGCGTGGTGAAGACGACCGGTCTGGCCGACAGGCTCGACCACCGGCCCAGCGAGCTGTCGGGGGGCCAGCAGCAACGTGTGGCCGTGGCCCGTGCCCTGGCCAGCCGGCCGCAGATCATCTTCGCCGACGAGCCCACCGGCAACCTCGACTCGCGCTCGGGCACCGAGATCCTCGACTTCATGCGGCGCGCCGTGCGCGAGATGGGCCAGACGATCGTGATGGTCACCCACGACCCGATGGCAGCGTCGTACGCGGACGTGGCCGTGTTCCTGGCCGACGGCCGCATCGTCGACGAGATGGACGAGCCGACCGCCGAGCGCGTGCTCGACCACCTCAAGAAGCTCGGAGAGTAGGCGTGGTCAAGGTCGCGCTGCGAGGCCTGCTCGCCCACAAGTCACGGCTCGTCACCACGTTCCTCGCCGTCGCGCTCGGCGTCGCCTTCATCGGCGGCGTGCTCGTGCTCACCGACACCATGAACCGGTCGTTCGACGACCTGTTCGCCGACGTCTACCGCGACACCGACGCGGTGGTGCGCTCGGAGGAGACCATCGGCACCGACTTCGGCGACATCCGCGGCCAGGTCGACGCGAGCCTGCTCGACACCGTGCGGCAGGCCGACGCCGTGGCTGCCGCCGACGGCAACGTCGAGGGGTTCGCCCGCATCGTCGACAAGGACGGCGATCCCGTCGGCGATCCCGCCATGGGCGCCCCCACGCTCGGGGGCAACTGGACCGATGTCGACGAGCTCAACCCCTTCGACCTCACCGACGGGCGGGCCCCCACGTCCGCAGGCGAGGTCGTCATCGATCTCGGCACGGCCCGCGACACCGGCTACGCCGTCGGCGACATGGTGCCCGTCCAGACGCAGTCGGCCTCGGACGAGTACGAGGTGGTCGGCATCGCCCGCTTCGGCACGGCCGACAGTCCCGGCGGCGCCTCGTACGCGCTGTGGACCACCGAGGAGGCACAGCGCCTCGTCGGCGAGCCCGACCGGTTCGCCGCCATCGGCGCCGTGGCCGGCAGCGGCGTCACGCAGGACGAGCTGGCGGCCTCGATCCAGGACGAGCTCTCGTCCGCTGACGCCGAGAGCGTCGAGGTGCTGACCGGCACGGCGATCACCGAGGAGACGCAGTCCGACATCAAGGACCAGCTGTCGTTCATCACGATCTTCTTCCTGGTGTTCGCCCTCATCGCCCTGTTCGTCGGGACGTTCGTGATCTACAACTCGTTCTCGATCATCGTGGCGCAGCGCACCCGGGAGATGGCGCTGCTGCGAGCCGTCGGTGCCCGGCGCCGGCAGGTGCGCCGTGCGGTCCTCGTCGAGGCCGT
>JAFGPU010000336.1 GCA_016936035.1 Acidimicrobiales bacterium | reverse complement strand
GGCGAGGACGGGTCCCGGGTGGTGGCGCAGCTGGTGGTCGACGGCGAGCACCGCACGGTCTCGGGCGAGGGCAACGGGCCGATCGCCGCGTTCGTGGCCGGCCTGCAGGCCGACCTCGGCGTCGACGTCGACGTGGTCGACTACAGCGAGCACGCCGTGGGCTCGGGGTCGGACGCCCGGGCCGTGGCCTACGTCGAGACCCAGCGCCCGGACGGCACGGTGAAGTGGGGTGTCGGGCAGCACGAGAGCATCACGACCGCGTCGTTCCGTGCGGTCGTGTCGGCGGTCAACCGGCAGCGGCGGGACAGCCACCTGGTCGAGCGTCACGAACCGTAGTCACGGCCACGCGCACCGGAGAATTTTTCCCGGAAGGGGTGTAACGCACGTCACAAGTGCGCTACGATCCTCACTCCCAACGGCCGAACGAACGCCGAGCGAGTGCCCTGTGCCTGGGCCGGGCATTCGTGACGGGTTCCTCCCGTCGGGGTCGGGTCTCACCCCGGCTCCCGGCGGGAGGGCGGTCGTGGCATGTGCCATCCTCCCCGGCGCATGACGCATCCCGGCACCCCCGAGATCTCGCCGTCACCGCCGACCGCCGTACGCCTGCGCCGGCGGGCGCTCGCCGTGGCGGGGGCCGTTGCCGCCGTGGTCGCGGTGGTCGCGGCCCTGGTGCTGGTCGGCGGCGCCGAGCCCGGCGACGACGACCTGGCGGGCGATCGCCCCCGGCGTGACGCTCCCGGTCCCGGCGGCGCCGCCGACACCGACGCAGACGCCGACGCCGGCGCGGGGGCCGGCGGGGTGGGTGACCCGTACTTTCCCGCGGCCGGCAACGGCGGCTACGACGTCACCCACTACGACCTCGACCTCGCCTGGCACCCCGACGATCAGCGCGTCGACGGGGTCGCGACCATCTCGGCCACGGCGACCGACGAGCTGGACAGCCTGGTGATCGACGCCATCGGCCTCGACCTCGCCACGGTCACCGTCGACGGCGAGCCCGCGGAGGCGACCGTGTCGGGCGACCGCGACCTCGAGGTGGTTCCCGCCGCGCCCATCGCTGCGGGGGCGTCGTTCAGCGTCGCGTTCACCTACAGCGCCGGTCCCCGCACGATCGACGGCGCCGACCTGCTCGACCCCGGCTGGGTCGCGGACGGCGACGAGGTCTACGCGGTCTTCGAGCCCCACGGGGCGGCCACCCTGTTCCCGGTCAACGACCACCCGAGCGACAAGGCCACCTACCGGCTGCGGGTGACGGTGCCCGAGGGCTTGGAGGTGGCGGCGAACGGGCGTCTGACGGGCACGACGACGGGCGACGGCGTGACCACGTGGGACTACGACGCGCCCGACCCGATGGCCAGCTACCTAGTGCAGGTCGTCATCGCCGACCTGGTGTTCGACGAGACGGCCGGACCGGACGGCCTCGTCATCCGGCACGCCTTCGACGCCGACGTCGCCGACCGGTACGGCACGTCGATGGTGCGCACCGGCGAGATGATCGACGTCTTCGACGACATGTTCGGGCCGTACCCGTTCGTGGCCTACGGCGCGGTCGTCGTCGACGACCCCCTCGGGTTCGCGCTCGAGACCCAGACGCTGTCGCTGTTCGGCACCGACGCCGCGGGGTCCGAGGCGGTCGTGGCGCACGAGCTGGCGCACCAGTGGTTCGGCAACGCGGTCAGCCCGGCGAGCTGGCAGGACATCTGGCTCAACGAGGGGTTCGCCACCTACGCCCAGTGGCTCTGGCAGGAGCACGACGGCAACGGCACCGTCGATGACTTCGCCGAGGCGGCAGCGGGCACGTCGGGGCTGCTCGACCGCCCCCCTGGCGATCCGGGAGCGGCCACGCTGTTCGACCCGTCCGTCTACGACCGGGGCGCGCTGACGCTCCACGCGGTCCGCGCCACGATCGGCGACGACGCGTTCTTCACGGTGCTGCGCACCTGGGTCGAGCGCCACGGTGGTGGTTCGGCGTCGACCGCAGACTTCGAGGCGCTGGCCGAGGAGGTCGCCGGGCAGGATCTGACCGGGCTGTTCGACGCCTGGCTGCGGGCCCCGCGGCTGCCGGATCTTCACGAGTGGGTCACCTGACGGGGCGGCCGCTGCGTTAGGTTGGCCGCCGTGTCGAGCGAGCCTTCCCACCTCGAGGTCGTCGAGCAGGTCGACGAGCGCGTCGAGGCTCGCCTCTCGGGCGACCTCGACATCGTCACGTCGGACGGCGTCAAGCGCGAGCTGGCCCGGCTGGTCGACGCCGGCCACACGGCGCTCGACCTCGACCTCTCCGACGTCGGCTTCGTCGATTCGAGCGGGCTGGGCGTGCTGGTGGCCATCCACCGGCACGCGGCGTCGAGCGGCGGCGCTCTGGTGCTGCGGTCGGTGCCGCCGCAGGTGCAGCGCCTGTTCGAGATCACCCGCCTCGGCGACCTGCTGACCGTCGACGGCGACTGACGACGCGCGGGACCTCAGCGTTCGAGGATGGCCCGCAGGTCGTCCAGGCAGCGCCGCATCAGGCGGGACACGTGCATCTGGCTGATGCCGAGCCGGTGGGCGATCTCGGTCTGCGTCATGTCCTCGTAGAACCGCAACCGCAGGATCGTGGCCTCCCGTTCGGGGAGCGTGTCGAGCAGCTGGGCGACCAGCATGCGCAGCTCGACGGGGCGGCTGGGCACGTCGGTGCCGGCGAGGCGGTCGGCCAGCGCCGAGATGTCGTCGTCCTCGCCGGGGCGGCGAGCGTCCAGGCTGGTGGCGCGGTAGGCCGCGCCGGCCTCGAGGGCGTCGAGCACCTCGTCGGCGGCGATGCCGAGCTCGGCGGCCAGCTCCTGCACGGTGGGCGGTCGCCCGAGCCGTGACGACAGGGCGGTGCGCGCCCGCCGCAGGTCGAGGTGGCGCTCCTGGGCGCTGCGGGGCGGTCGCACGGCCCAGGTGCGGTCGCGGAAGTAGCGCTTGATCTCGCCGTTGACCGTCCGGCTGGCGAACGACGAGAAGGGGATGCCGCGGGCGGGGTCGAAGCGCTCGACGGCCTTCAGGGTGCCGAGCATCGCGATCTGCACGAGGTCGTCGAGCTCGACGCCGCGTCCGCGGTAGTCGTTGGCGATCGACGCCGCCAGCCCGCGGTGCGCCTCGACGAGCTGGTTGCGGATGGCGCGATCGCCACTCTCGCGGTAGGCGAGGAACAGGGAGGCGAGCCGGTCGCCGTCGTCGTCGTGGTCGAGGGTCATGAGGACGCGCGCGTCCGCTTGACCAGGCGGAAGCGGCGACCGGAGTCGTCGACGTCGAAGGCGTGGTCGTCGACGACGACCCGCAGGATCTCGAGCGCCAGGTCGTCGACCCCGGCGGTCTCCGGCACGCCGTCGACGGCGGGCCGCCGTCCCACGACGACGACCTCGCCCGGAGACCGGCGGAACTCGACCGAGATCGGGGGGAGGGTGGCATCGGCCTCGTCGAGACCGTCGACGAGCAGCGCCACCAGCTCGCTCACGGCGATGCGCAGGTCCTCGGTGTCGTCGATGCTCAGGTCGGCATCGGCCGCGACGCCCGCCGCCAGGATGCGGGCGAGTCGCACCGACCGGCGTTCGGCCGGCGCGGTCAGCTGGATGGGGCGGGGTCTGTCCATGAGCGTCGCGCCTCCGTCAGCCGAAGCGGGTGCGAGTTTGTCGGTCGCTGCCGCAGGGTACGGCGAGCGGCGATGGAGGTGCGAACGAGCAGGTGGTTCCGGCGCGAGCGATCGGCCGTACCATCCGCGCGGGCCTTCGTCGCCCACGCCCTGCGGTCGGCCGGCGCCCCGGGGCAGGTGGTCGACGCGCTCGTGCTCGCGGTCGCCGAAGCGTGTAACAACGCCGTCCTCCACGCGGGGGGCACCGCCGTCACCCTGACCGTCAGCGTCGAGGACGGTCGGGCGACGGTGACGATCGCCGACGACGGCGTCGGGTTCGACCCGCCGCGCCACCCGACGATGCCTGCGCCGCTCGCCCTCGGCCACCGGGGCCTGGCGCTGATGGACGCCCTCGTCGACCGGGTCGACGTGTCGAGCGGCGCCGCCGGCACGACGGTGGCGCTGGTGCAGTCGCTCGGGGCGGGGGTGCCGCCGGCCGGCGTGGTCGCCGACGCCTGACGGTCAGGCGGCGGTCGTGGGCAGCCAGCCGGGGCGGGTGGCCTCGTAGGTGTCGATGGTGCCGGCGTCGCGCAGGGTGATGCCGATGTCGTCGAGGCCCTCGAGGAACCGCTCGCGGGTGGCGTCGTCGAGCGGGAACTCGCACTCGATGCCTGCGGCGGGGGCTGCGAGCGTGCGCCGCTCGACGTCGATGGTGATCTCGAGGGTGGGGTCGGCCTCGACCGCCCGCAGCAGGGCCTGGCCGACGTCGGGCGGCACGACAACCGGGACGAGGCCGTTCTTGGTGGCGTTGTTGCGGAAGATGTCGCCGAACCGGGGGCTGACGACCGCCTGGAAGCCGTAGTCGGTGATGGCCCACACGGCGTGCTCCCGCGACGAGCCGGTGCCGAAGTTGGGTCCGGCCACCAGGATGGTCGCCCCGGCGTGGGCCTCGCGGTTGAGGACGAAGTCGCGCTCGTCGCGCCAGGTCGAGAACAGGCCCCGCCCGAACCCGGTGCGCTCGACGCGCTTCAGCCACTCGGCGGGGATGATCTGGTCGGTGTCGACGTCGGAGCGGTCGAGCGGGACGGCGGTGCCCTGGACGATGCGGACGGGGTTCATGGCGTGCGTGCTCCTGGGGCTCAATCGAGGTCGGCGGGGGTGGCCAGGGTGCCGGCGACGGCGGTGGCGGCGGCGACGGCGGGTGATACCAGGTGGGTGCGGCCGCCCCGGCCCTGGCGTCCCTCGAAGTTGCGGTTGCTGGTCGATGCCGCCCGCTCGCCGGGCGCGAGCTTGTCGGGGTTCATGGCCAGGCACATCGAGCACCCGGGCTCGCGCCAGTCGAACCCGGCGTCGACGAGCACCTTGTCGAGGCCCTCGGCCTCGGCCTGCGCCTTGACGGCGTGACTGCCCGGCACCACCAGGGTGCGGACACCGTCCGCGACGTGGCGACCCTCCGCGACCGCGGCCACGGCCCGCAGGTCCTCGATGCGGCCGTTGGTGCACGACCCGATGAACACGGTGTCGACCGCGACGTCGCGCAGCGGGGTGCCGGGCGTGAGCGCCATGTACTCGAGGGCGCGGGCGGCGGCCTCGCGCTCGGGGGCCTCGGCGAAGCTGTCGGGATCGGGGACCGTCCCGGAGATCGGGGCGACCTGCCCGGGGTTGGTGCCCCACGACACGTGGGGGACGATGTCGGCGGCGTCGAGGACGACCTCCTTGTCGAACGTCGCGCCCTCGTCGGTCGCCAGGCTGCGCCAGTCGTCGAGTGCCTCGTCCCACGCCGCCCCGGTGGGTGCGTGCGGGCGGCCGTCGAGGTAGGCGAAGGTGGTCTCGTCGGGGGCGATCATGCCGGCCTTGGCGCCCGCCTCGATCGACATGTTGCACACCGTCATGCGGCCCTCCATCGACAGCGAGCGGATGGCGGAGCCGCGGTACTCGATGATGGACCCGATGCCGCCACCGGTGCCGATGCGGCCGATGATGGCCAGGATCACGTCCTTGGCGGTGGCGCCGGCGGGCAGCTCGCCCTCGACGGTGACGGCCATCGTGCCCGGGCGCTGCTGGGGCAGGGTCTGGGTGGCGAGCACGTGCTCGACCTCGCTGGTGCCGATGCCGAAGGCCAGCGCGCCGAACGCGCCGTGGGTCGAGGTGTGGCTGTCGCCGCACACGATGGTCATGCCCGGCTGGGTGAGGCCCTGCTCGGGGCCGATGATGTGCACGATGCCCTG
>JAFGPU010000335.1 GCA_016936035.1 Acidimicrobiales bacterium | reverse complement strand
TTCGTGGACGACTACGCCACCGACCCGGCCCTGCGCAACGACCGGGGCCTGCTGTTCCTCGTCACCCTGCACGGCGACCGGCCCGTGCGGTTGCAGGCGGTGCCGCTCGCCCTCGACTACTGCCACACCCGGCGGGCAGCACCGGACGAGGCCCGCTGGATCGCGGACCGGTTCCGCCAGGCCTGCACCGCCTTCGGCACCGACGTCACCGACGAGGACGGCCGGCTCGTGATCGAGTGGCCCGACCCGTCGCCGCCAAGCGGCTGAGCCGGTGGTGCAGCAGCGCGGCCCGGGCGGCGTTGCTGCCGCAGGCGCCGTGGACACCCCCGCCCGGGTGGGCGGACGCCGAGGCGAGGTACAGGTGCTTCACCGGTGTCTCGGGACGCGCCAGGCCGGGGGTCGGGCGGAAGACGAGCTGCTGGTGCAGCTGGTTGGTGCCGCCGGCGTTGTCGCCCGCGACCAGGTTGGCGTCGTGCTGCTCGAGGGTGTCGGGGCCGAGGACGTACCGGGCGATGATGCGGTCGCGGAACCCGGGGGCGTGCCGCTCGATGCGGTCTTCGACGCGACGGACCACCTCGTCGACGTCACCCTGCGCCAGCGGGCGGCGGCGACCGCCGTCGTCGATCAGTGCGGGCACGTGCGTGTAGGCCCAGGCCGACTCGGTGCCGTTCGGCGAGCGCGTCGGGTCGGTGGTGGTCATCTGCCCGAGCACGACGAAGGGGTCGGTGGGCAGCCGGCCCGCGCTGATGGCGGCGCTGGCGAGCGCAAGCTCGTCGATCGAGTCGGCCAGGTGCACGGTGCCGGCGCCGGCGACGTCGGGATCGCGCCACGGCACCGGTGTTCTCAGGGCCCAGTCGACCTTCACCATCCCCCAGCTCCGCTGGAACCGGTCGAGCGCGGCGCCGAACGACGGCGGCAGCCGGTCGAGCCCGACGAGTCGCCGGTAGAGGGCGACGGCGTCGACGTCGGCGACGACCGCGCGGCGGGCGACGATCGGCGAGCCGTCGACCTCGACGCCGACGGCGCGGCCCGACTCGACCACGACGCGGTCGACGCGCGTGCCGCAGCTCAGGGCGCCGCCGTGGTGCAGGAGCCGCCGCACCAGCGATGCCGTGAGCTCGCCGGCGCCGCCCACCGGGGCGGGGAACCCGACGTCCTGGCCCAGGCAGCTCAGCAGCCACCCGAACATGCCGCTGGGCGCGGCGTCGGGGGGCACGTCGGCGTGCAGGGCGTTGCCGGCGAGCAGCAGGCCCGCGCCCCGGCCGGTGAACTGCTCGTCGGCCATGCGCCGCACGGGCAGCAGCATGAACCGGGTGAACGGGAGCAGGCCCCGGGGTCCGATCCTCGCCAGCGCCGCGGCGCCGGCCCGCAGTGGCGGCACCGGCGACATGAGCGTGCGCAGCACCGCTCGCCCGTGCCGCTTCCAGCCCTCGAACAGCGCCAGCCAGGCCTCGCCGTCGTCGGGAGCGGTGCGGGCCAGGGCGGCGGCGGTGGCCTCGGGCGTGGGGTGCAGCACCGCGGCGGGTCCGTCGACCGAGGGGTGGGCCAGCACCGCCGGCGCGTGGGTCCAGCGCAGGCCGTGCTCCTCCAGCCCGAGCCGCCCGATCGGGGTCGGGTCGATCGCCAGGGGGTAGAACGCGCTGAACAGGTCGTTGCGGAACCCAGGGGCCGTGACCTCGGCGGTGCGCACGGCGCCACCCGGCTCGTCCTGGGCCTCGAGCACCAGGACCTGCCAGCCCGCCTCCGCGAGCAGGTTGGCGGCGACGAGCCCGTTGGGCCCCGCGCCGACGACGACGGCGTCCCAGGTGTCAGCGGCCATCGGCGCCGGCGATGCCGCCGTCGAGGGCGGCGGTGCGCTCGCGCCCGAGCGCCAACTTCTCGAGGCGGCGGAGCACCCGGTCGTTGCGCCAGCGCGTGACCAGGTCGGCGGGCAGCGACCAGGCGACCACCATCGGCCCCGACAGCGGGGTCTCGGTCATCTCGACGTCGGCGCCGCCGTTGCGGGGCGCGACCCGGAACACGACCTCGGCGTCGCCCATCGGCCCGACGTGCACGATCATGCGCAAGAGGCGGGGCAGGTCGTCCTCGATCACCTCGGTGCTGTCGCGGATGGTCAGGGGTCCGAACCCGATCGTGTGGTGGAACCGCGCCCCCGGTTCGGGCCAGCGGGCATCGAACCAGCGGATCCGCCGGCTGCCCACCACGACGCCGTCGTACGTGCGGGGGTCGGCCAGCACCAGCGCCACGGCGTCGGGCCCGGCGGCCAGGTGCCGTTCGACCGTTGCGCCCTCCCGGGTCATCGCAGCCCGCCCAGGGCCCGCGTCACGGTGTCGCGCACGCTCGTGGGCACCAGCTGGGCGGCCACGCTCAGTCCGACCGATCCGGCCCCGACGCGGTAGCGGTAGCGGGGGTGGCCGGCGTGCAGCACGTCGCCCACCACACGGCCCACCTCGTCGACGTCACCGGCCTGCGCCCGCATCTCGTCGATCATCGTCACCGCGTCCTCGTAGGGGGCGGGATCGACCGCATCGGCCTGGCGCTGCCGCACCTCGGCCCGGGCCCCGGCCCACAGGGGGGTGGCGATCGCTCCCGGTTCCACCACGACCACGTCCACGCCGTAGCGCGTCACCTCGGTGCGCAGCGCGTCGCTGGCCGCGGACAGAGCGTGCTTGGCAGCGTCGTACCAGCCCTGGAAGGGGAGGGCGAGGCCCTGGACGGCCGAGGAGATGTTCACGATGCGACCGCCACCCCGGCGGCGCATGCCCGGCAGGGCCAGCTGGGCGAGCCGTATCGGCGCGAACACCATCACCTCGTACTGGCGCCGCACGTCGTCGATCGGCACGTCCTCGATCAGCCCGGCGTTCATGTAGCCGGCGTTGTTGACCAGCGCCCACGGGGCGACCCGGTCGATGACCGCCGCCGCGGTGCGCTCGTCGGTGACGTCGAGCACCTCGGTGGCGACGTCGACGCCCGCGTCGGTCGCGGCCCTCGTCACGTCGTCGACCTGGTCGGCGCGGTGCACCGCCGCCACGGGCCGGAAGCCGAGGCGTCCGGCCTCGAGCGCGCTGGCCAGGCCGATGCCCGATCCCGCACCCGTGATGAGGACGCTGCGCTCCACGCCTCTGGCACTACCCGCGCCGCAGAGCGGCCAACCGGGCGTCGACCCGAGGGCCGCCCGCGGCCCGGGACGTCACGTGAAGATGATCGAGCCGCCGGCGGCGATCTCGTAGAACTCGCCGACGGTGATGATGTCCTGCACCTGGTCGATGAAGTCGTTCTTCTCCATGCCGAACAGGTCGACGGAGGCCTGGCAGGCGTACATCCCGCATCCCGTGTCGGCGATCATCTCGACGAACTCGGGGATCGAGGGGATGTCGAGCTTCTCCATCTTGTGGTTCATGTAGTGGGTCATGACGGTGGAGACCCCGGGCAGCCCGCCGGCCATGGTGGGGATGTGCAGGCCCGGGTTGCCCACGGTGGCCAGCTTGATGTGCTCGTGACGCTCCTTGTGGATGGCGTCGAGCCCGAAGAACGTGAAGAACAGGTTGGCCTCGATGCCTTCGGCGCGGGCGCCGTTGGCCATGATCAGCGCCGGGTAGATCCCTTCGAGGGACCCCTTGGAGACGATGATCGAGACCTTCTCGATGGTGTCGGGCATGACGTGTCCTCTCAGATGCAGCCGCGCGGCTTGGGGATCCCGGCGATGCGGGCGGCGGTCTTGGCCGGGGCCTTGGGGAACAGCTGGTACAGCTCCTTGACGGGCACGCCCGACGCCTTGCCCAGCATGCGGACGGTGGCGCCGGTGCCCTTCTGGAGGTACTCGTTGCGGGTGAAGCGGACGACGGTCCAGTGACGGTCGGTGAGCTCGATGCCCTCCTCCGCCGCCATCTCGCGGGCCATGTCCTCGTTCCACTGGGTGGGGTCGGTGAAGAAGCCCTCGTCGTCGAGGTCGACGGTCGTGCCGGCGACGGTGGTCGTGGTGGTCATGTCAGTCCTCCTTGGTGGCCGCCGCGTAGCGCTTGCCCGCGGTCGGCATCGTCGAGCTGAGGCCGGGCAGGTCCCGGCCGGGCAGCAGGCTGTGCCAGTAGACGGGCTGGAACAGCAGCTTCCCGAGGTGGTTCAGCCGCGAGTCCTTGAGCAGCGGCAGGCCGACCGGCCCGGGAAAGCGCCCCGGCAGCGGCTCGGTGTCGTAGTCGAAGTCGATGAGCAGGGCCTTGTGAAACCCCGTCTCGATGAAGCAGTTGGCGTGGCCGTCGAAGGTCGGCTCCAGCGGCTCGCCGGCGAGGAAGTGGGCGATGTTGTCGACCAGGGTCTCGCCCTCGAAGTGGGTGACGGAGCCGGCCTTGGAGGCCGGCACGTTGGCGGCGTCGCCGATGACGAAGATGTTGGGCGCCACCTTCGACTGGAGGGTGTGCTCGTCGGCGGGCACGAAGTCGAGCTCGTCGCCGAGCCCCGGCGAGCGGCCCACGTACTCGGCGCCGCCGTGCAGCGGGATCACCACGGCCAGGTCGAAGGGCACCTCGCGCTCGTCGTAGCCGATCAGGCGCCCGCCGGCCCCGTCGACCTCGCCGGTGTTGAACTCCGGCACCAGCTCGATGCCCTTGGCCTCGAGCATGCTGCCCAGCGTCTCGGCGGCGATCGGCTTGGTGAAGGCACTCTCGAGCGGGGTGGCGTAGGTGATCTGCACACGGTCCCGGATGCCGCGCTCGGTGAAGTACCAGTCGGCGAGGAAGCAGAACTCGAGGGGGGCGACCGGGCACTTGATGGGCATGTCGACGACGTTCACCACCAGGCGGCCGCCGTCGAAGTCGTCCAGTGCGGTGGCCAGGGCCGCCGCGCCCTCGGGGCTGTAGAATGTGAAGACCTTCTCCATCCACCCGGGGCCGGTCAGGCCCTCGGTCTCCTCCGGCACCAACCGGGCGCCGCTGGCCACCACCAGCACGTCGTAGCCGAGCGTGGGCGCCGCGCCCTGGAGGTGCACCTCGTTCGCCCCGACGTCGACGTGGTCGACGGCGGCCTCGACGAAGGTGATGCCGCCGTGGAGCTGGCGGCGCCGTGGCCGCACGATGTCCTCGGGATCGGACATCCCGAACGGCACGAAGAGCAGGCCGGGCTGGTAGACGTGCTGGTCGTCCTGGTCGACGACGGTGATCTCGACCTCGTCGGGCCGGTACCGGCGGCGCAGCCGGTTGGCCGTCAAGGTGCCGCCGGTGCCCCCGCCGAGGATCACGATGCGAGTGGTCATGCCTCCACACCTACGCCCGGTCGGGGCGGCCCAGTAGGGCCGATGGTCACCGTCGCGAGCGCGGTCGCCCCTTCCCGGCCTGCGTGTCTTGGTACCGTCAGCGGGGTGGGCGGTGAGGAGAGCCCAGCCACCCTGGCCGGTGAGCTCACCCGGCGTCGCCGCCGGGCCTTCGTCGGCCGCGACTCGGCCCGCGAGCTGTTCGCAGCAGCGCTCGACGCTGACGCACCGCCCTTCTCGGTGGTGTTCGTGCACGGCCCGGGTGGCATCGGCAAGTCGGCGCTCCTCGACGCCTTCGCGGACCTGGCGGCGTCTGCCGGCGCCCGCGAGGTCCGCGTCGACGGTCGTGGCGTCGTGCCGTCCCCCGAGGCGTTCCTCGACGCCGTCGGCAGCGACCTGGACGTCCCTCCCGGCGAGGGCCCGATCACGAGCCCGTCGGAGCCGGTGGTGCTCCTGGTCGACGGCTACGAGCACCTCGTGCCCCTCGACGACTGGCTGCGGACGTGCCTGCTGCCACGGTTGCCGGCATCGACGCTGACCGTCATCGCCGGGCGTATCCGGCCGCCTGTGGCGTGGCGCGGCGACGCGGCCTGGCGCGACCTGCTGCGCATCGTCGGCCTCCGCAACCTCAGCCCGGACGAGAGCAGCGAGTACCTCGCTGCCAACGGCGTCGACCCCGCGTGGCACGATCGGCTGATCGCGGCCACGCACGGACATCCCCTGGCGTTGTCCCTGGTCACCGACCTGGTCGTCCGCGGCGACGAACCGCCGCTCGATCCGCTGACGCCCGATCTGGTGGGCACCCTGGTGCGCCGGTTCGTGGGCACCGTTCCCACGGCGCGGCACCGCCGGGCGCTGGAGGTGTGCGCACTGGCTCGGACCACGACCGAGGCGTTGCTGCGCGACGCGCTCGAGGTCGACGATGCCCATGAGCTGTTCGGGTGGCTGCGGGACCTCTCCTTCGTCGAGACCGGGCCCGGCGGCCTCGTCCCCCACGACCTCGCCCGCGACGTGCTCGACGTCGACCTGCGCTGGCGCGACCCCGATGCCTACCGGCAGGTGTTCCGGCGGGTGCGGGCGCACGTGCACCGACGGCTCCGGACCCTGAGCGGCATCGAGCAGCAGCGAGCGATCTTCGACGAGAAGTTCGTGTTCCGCAACCTGCCCAGCGTGCTGTCGCCCGTCGACTGGAAGGCGTGGGGCGATCATCACCCGGAGCCGGCGACGGCGGCCGACAGGGACGAGATCATCGCCATCGTGCGCGAGGCGGAGGGTGACGCATCTGCCGCCATCGCCGAGCAGTGGTGGGAACGGCAGCCGGAAGCGTTCTTCGTGGTGCGGGGTCGGGACGGCGCAGTGCGCGGGGTCCTCGGGCTGGTCACCCTGCGGAACGGCCCGGACGAGCTGGCGTTCGACCCCGGTGCTGTCGCCGCCTGGCAGTTCGCCCAGCGCACCGCACCGCCCCGGAGGGGGGATCGCATCACCCAGACCCGGTTCGTCGTCGACCGGGAGCGCTACCAGGGCCCGTCGCCGACGCTCAACGCCACGCCGGTGCTGACCATGCAGCGCTACCTGCACATGCCCGACCTGTCGTGGGACTTCCTCACCCTGGCCGAGCCCGATCCGCTCGACGACTACTTCGCCATCGCCGACCTCCCGCGGGCCGTGGGCGCGGACTTCGAGGTCGGTGGCCGCCGGTACGGCCTGTTCGCGCACGACTTCCGGCGGACCCCCGTCGACACCTGGCTCGAGGTGGTGACCGAGCGGGCGCTGGCCCAGGAGATCCCGCTCCCGCCGCAGCCGGCCGATGAGCTCCTGGTGCTGGCCGAGGCCGCGTTCGCGGACGCCGCGCGCCGGGCCCTGCGTGACCTGCCGCGCCGCGACCTCCTCGAGCGCAACCCGCTCTGCCGGACCCGGCTGGTCGCCGACCGTGCCGACGCCGGGCGCAGGGACGGCGACGTGCTGTACGACCTGGTCGTCGAGGCGATCGAGGCGCTGCGGGCCCACCCACGCGACGACAAGCGCTGGCGGGCGCTGCGGCGCACGTACGTCGACGGTGCTCCCACCCAGGAGCGAGCTGCCGAGGTGCTCGGCCTGCCGTTCAGCACGTACCGGCGGCACCTCGCCGAGGGGGTCGCGCGGGTCGTGGCCTACCTGTGGGACCTCGAGGTCTACGGGCCGGGTCGGACGGTCACGTCCGAGCTCGACTGAGCACGATCCGGTCTGGAGACCGAGCACCGGTCGCGTGGACCATCGACTGCGACGCAGGAGGTGGCGGGACATGACGATGCAGATCGACCGGCGAGCGCTCGTGGTGGGCGGGGGAGTGGCGGGCCTGCTGTCCGCCCGGGTGCTGGCGGACAGGTACGGCGAGGTGATCGTGGTCGACCGCGACCACCTCCCGGACGACGACTCCACCCCGCGCCGAGGGGTGGCCCAGGGCCGGCACGCCCACGCGCTGCTGGCACGCGGCCAACAGATGCTCGACGGGCTGTTCCCCGGCCTCACCGAGACGCTCGTCGAGCGGGGCGCCCTCAGAGGGGACGTGCTGGACGACACCCGCATGTACCTGGGTGGGCACCGGCTGCTGCCGTCGAGGTCCGGCCTGGTGGCGGTCAGCGCCAGCCGGGCCCTCATCGAAGGGTGCCTCCGGGCCCGGGTGCGCGCGCTCCCGGGCGTCCAGCTGCGCGACCGGTGCGACGTCGTGGGACTGACCGCATCGCCCGACGGTCGGCGGATCACGGGCGCCCGGCTGCTGCGACGGGACGGCGACAGCGCCGAGGAGGTGCTGGAGGCCGGGACGGTCGTCGACGCGTCCGGGCGCAGCTCGCGGGCGGCGGTGTGGCTGGGCGGGCTCGGCGTCGACGGCCCGGAGGAGGACCGGGTGCCCATCGACGTGGCCTATGCCACCCGGCGCTACCGGCTCGGGCCCGCGGCGCTGGGGGGCGACCTGGCGGTGATCAACGCGCCGACGCCCCGCCACCCGCGCGCCGGGGTCCTGGCGATGGTGGAAGGCGGGGAGGCCATGGTCACCCTGGCGGGCATCCTCGGCGATCGGCCACCCACCGACCCGCCCGGGTTCGTCGCCTTCGCCGAGTCGCTGCAGTTCCCCGACATCGCGGCGGCGATCGTCGACGCCGAGCCCGTCGACGACCCGGTGCCGTACCGGTTCCCGGCCGCTGTCCGCCGGCGCTACGACAGGGTGCGGGGCCTGCCCGACGGGTTCGCCGTGACGGGCGACAGCCTGTGCAGCTCGAACCCGATCTACGGGCAGGGCATGAGCGTCGCCGCCCTCGGTGCGAGGGAGCTGCAGCGCCACCTCGATCGGTACGGCCGGCTGCGCACGGATCGGTTCCACCAGAGCCTGGCGCAAAAGCTCGGCCCGCCGTGGCAGCTGGCGACGGGCGCCGACCTGGCGTTTCCCGGCGTCGGCGACCCTGGGACCGCACAGCGCCTGGTCGGGCGCTACGTCTCCAGAGCGCACGCCGCTGCGGCGCAGGATCCGGCGGTGGCTCGGGCGGTCGTCCGGGTGTCCGGTCTGGTCGACGGCCCCGCGTCCCTCGTGCGCCCGTCGATGGTGGTGCGGGTCCTCGGCCGCCGATCACGGCCATCCCCCGCGTCTCGGAGCGGCGTCGAGGTCAGCGGAACCGGTAGGTCACCGGCAGGTGCTTGACGCCCGAGACGAAGTGCGACTGCGCCCACGACGGTTCGCCGGCCAGCTCGATGTGGTCGAGGTGCCGACCGAGCCGGGCGAGCATGGTGCGCAGCTCCCTCCGGGCGACGTGCACGCCCAGGCAGAAGTGGGCGCCGGCGCCGAAGGAGACCAGCTTGTCGGCGTCCGGGCGCCGGACGTCGAAGGTGCTCGCGTCGGCGAACACCTCCTCGTCGCGGTTGGCCGACGGGTACGAGAGCAGGACCCGCCCGCCCTCCGGCACGGCGACGCCGCCCACCTCGGTGTCCTCGGTGGCGTGCCGCAGGAAGTGGCGGACGGGCGAGGTCCACCGGATGCACTCGTCCGCGGCGTTGGCCACCAGCGCGGGATCGTCGCGCAGCGCCCGCAACTGGGCGGGGTCGCGCAGCATGGCCTCGAGGCCGCCGGAGAGGGCGTAAGCCGTGGTGTCGTGCCCGGCGGTGGCGACGATGACGAAGTACCAGAAGCGATGCCGGTCGTCCATCGGGCAGCCGTCGACCTGACCGTTGGCGATGACGGTGGCCAGGTCGTCCCGGGGGTGCGCCTGCCGGTCGGCGGTGAGGTCGTCGAAGTACGCCGCGAAGCGGGCGGCGCTGTCGAGCATCCGCGCGGCGGGATCGGTGGCGTCGCCCACGAACTCGGGGTCGGCGGAGCCGAAGATGCCCCTGGTGAGCTCGAGCATGAGCGGCTCGTCGTGCTCGGGCACGCCGTAGACGTCCATGATGACCCGCAGCGCGTAGGGCTGGGCGATGTCGCAGGCGAAGTCGCAGGAGCCGCCGAGGTCGCGCATGCGCTGGACGAACAGGTCGGCGATGTCGTCGATGCGTGGCTGCCGTGCCGCCACCGCTGCGGGCCTGAACCAGTCGCTGGTGACGGCGCGGTGGTCGCGGTGGTCGGGGCCGTGGAGGTGCACGAGGGAGGACGGCGGGGGGATGCCGGCATCGACGATCCGATGGGCGTCGGCGTCGGGCCGGATCACCGCCCGGGGCGTGGTGCGCCACCGCGTGTCGTCGCGTGACACCGCGATCACGTCGGCATGGCGGGTGAGCACCCAGAACGGGCTGAAGCCCGGCAGGTCGGCGACCGGCACCACCCCGTGTTCGCGTCGCAACGCGGCCACCTCGCGGTGCCACGTGTCCATGTCGGCCCACAGCGCCGGGTCGCAGAACAGCTCTCCGGCGCTCACCTGCGTCTCTGTGTCGATGGTCATCGAAGCCCGTACCCCCGCGTCGTGCGCCCGCCTGGCTCGCCAGCGGTCGCCACCGTAGTGGCGCCGCTACGAAGCGAAGGACCCCTCCGGGCTGGAGGGGTCCTTCCTGGAGAGGGCCACGCGGTAGCCCCGGCCGGTCGGTGACTCACCGGCGGGGCTGGGGTTCGCCTGGAGGTCTATCCGGCCGGGGCTACCACGTGGGGGTTGTCTGCGCCCGCCGCCGGGGCGGCAGGAGGCGGCGACGGGCGCAGGATCGTCACGGCAGGAGGTCGGGCGACCCCGGGGCCGTGGTGGGCGGTGCCGGCAGCGAGGGTGCCGGGGCGTCCTGATCGTCGGGGATCGTCGGCAGCGGCAGCTCGGGCAGGGTCGGCAGGGTGCCGCCCGGCAGCTCGGTGTCGACCGAGCCGGTGCCCTCGGCGTCGCCCTGTGCCCCGGCGTCGGCCGTGCCGGCAGCGCCGCCCGCGCTCGCATCGGCCTGGCCCGTCGCCTCGGCACCGGCGTCGGCGGCCGCCGGCGGGGCGCCACCGGCGGCGGCGATCGCCGGATCCGCGTCGGGCAGGGCCACCGCCATCTGCGTCACCGAGCGCACCTGGCCCTCGACGACGTGGGCGACCCGCAGCGTGACGATGTCGTCGGCCTCGACCGGCAGCTCCAGCGTGTCGCGGGCGTCGGCTCCGGCCGGCAGCTCGAGCATCTCGCCGAGCGAGGTGTTGCCATTCCCCGCCTGGGCGACGGCGTCGCCTCCGAGCGACACCGGCTGGCCGTCGACCCAGACGCTGACGGCCAGCTGCTCGGCCGCCTCCGATGTGCGGGCGACCGTGAACGACAGCTGGCCACCGTCGTAGTGCACGTCGGCGAGCGCCACGTCCGAGGCGGCGGCGCCGACGACCGTCCAGGTCGCGGGCGACCCGGCGACCGAGGTCGACCGCAGGTACACGGTCCCGCCGGCGCTGCCGGCGGCGGAACCGGCGGTACCGGCGGCGGAACCGGCGGTACCGGCAGCGTCCGTGACCTGCGAGAGCGTCCAGTCGACGACCGCAGTCGCGTCGTCGCGGGTCCGCAGGACCACGTCGGCGGGGTTGGTCGGTGCGGTCGGCACCCCCATGGCCTGGAGGTACGACGTGGCTGCGGCGACCGGATCGGTCTCGCCGGTGGCCCACACGGCGGCGGCGGCGCCGGCGTCGAACGACGGGTCGCCGGGGGAGATCGCGCTGATCGTCTCGCCGGCGGGCGCCTCGGCGGGGTCGGAGCCGGTGCGGTCGACGACGAGGGCGCCGCCGACGGCGAGCACCAGCACGGCGGCGGCGGCCAGGCTCAGGCGGGGTCGGCGGGCCCGACCGAGGTGCTGGTCGCGGGCATCGGCGATCGACTCGGAGACCCCGAGGGGCAGGACGACGGCGTTGGGCCGTTCGGTGAGCTCGTCCCAGTGCGGCGGGTTCACGGTGGCGTCGGCGGCGAGGCGATGCAGCATGGCGCGGACGCCGTCCTCGATCTCGGGGCGATCGTTGTCTTGAAGCAGGTTCATCGGGGTGTCTCCTGGCGGGGAAGGGCGAAGGGGTGGTGCTGGACGGGCCGCGCGCTCACAGGTCGATCACCCGACGCAGCGACTGCAGGCCCCGGTGGATCGCGCTGCGCACGGTCGCCTGGCGGCAGTCGAGGATCTCCGCGATGCGGTCGTCCGGCATGTCCTCGTAGAACCGCAGGACGATGGCGGTGCGCTGGCGGTCGGTCAACGTGGCGAGGGCGTCCCACATCTCGTCGGCCGCGAGCTCCGCCGGGTCGGGCGGGCGGGGGTTGTGCGCCCGTTCCACCTTGTACCTGCGCCCCCACGATCGGCACCGGTTCACGACGGCGCGCCGCACGTAGGGGTAGGGATCACGGGGCTGGTCGTGGCCGCGGTGCGTCGCGACGAACGCGTCCTGCACGATCTCCTCGGCGACGGCGGTGTGACCCGTGAGCAGGTAGGCGAGGCGGACGAGGTTGCCATAGCGGTCGCGGTACACGCCGACGAGGTCGGTGCTCCACGCGGTGGTGGCCGGGACGTCCAGGTGCTCAGCCTTCGGCATGGTGTTCATCGGGTACTACACGCACGAGTGCGCCGGGCTGTTGCGAAAAGGTCCCGGAATTCTCGACGACCCGCTCCCCAGGGGACGCACCGTAGGCGCGACGAGAGCCCCGCCGACATCCGACGGGGCCCTGGTCAGGCGGTTCTCGTGGCAGATGGAGAGACCGGGCTCCCACGCCGGGGCGGGCGGCGCGGGAGCCCGGGGCCTGTTGCCTCAGGCGGTGGGGGCGCGCTCCGGCTGAGGCTCGGGCTCGGTGCCGAGGTCGATCACCTCGTCGGCCGGTGGCTCGGCGTGGCCCTCGACGTCGAGGTTCGGCAGGATGCGATCGAGCCAGCGGGGCAACCACCAGTTGCGATCGCCGAGCAGCTCCATCGTGGCCGGCACCAGCAGCATCCGGACGACGGTGGCGTCGAGCAGGATGGCGGCGGCCAGGCCGGTGCCCATCAGCTTGAGCACGCGGTCGTTCTCGAGGAGGAAGCTGCCGAAGACGAACACCATGATGGCGGCCGCAGCGGTGATGACCTTGGCGGTGGCGGCCAGGCCGTCGGCCACCGAGGTGCGGCTGTCGCCCGTGCGGCTCCACTCCTCGCGCACCCGCGACAGCAGGAACACCTCGTAGTCCATCGACAACCCGAAGACGATGGCGAACAGCATCATCGGGATCCACGGCTCGATCGGTGCCGGCTGCACCCCCGTGATGTCGCTGAGCCAGCCCCACTGGAACAGGGCGACGACGATGCCGTAGGCGGCGCCGATCGACAGCATGTTCATGACGACGGCCTTGAGCGGCACCAGCAGCGACCGGAACACGATCATCAGCAGTACGAACGACAGCGCCAGCACCGCGGTGAAGAAGTACGGCATCCGCGACTCGAGGTAGTCGGTGAAGTCGATGTTGACCGCGACGCTGCCCGTGACCGCCACGTCGACGCCGGCGGCCTGCTCGGCCGGCGGCAGGACGTCGTCGCGCAGGCGCTCGACCAGCGACGAGGTCGCTTCGTCCTGCGGGCCGCTGTTCGGGATGACCTGCCAGACCACGGCTGCGGGGTCGTCGGGGTCGTCGGTGCTCGGAGGCGACGCGAACGCCACGCCGGGGTCGGCCGCGATCGCGTCGGTGATGGCCGCGAGCCCGTCGACATCGGTGCCGTCGGGCAGCTCGGCCGCCAGCAGCAGCGGCCCGTTGAAGCCGATGCCGAACCCGTCGACCAGCATGTCGTAGGCCTGCTTGGTGGTGGTGTCCTGCGCGAAGTTGGACTCGTCGGAGTTGCCCAGGCGCAGGCCGAACACCGGGATCGCCAGCACCAGCAGCGTCAGTGCACCGATGAGGGCGGTCGTCCACGGCCGGTGCTGGATGACCCGGCTCCAGCGGTAGGCGGCGGTGGCGCGCAGCGGCTTCGGCGTGCGGCGCGGCAGCTCGCGGCGCAGGAGATCGCCGCCCAGGGCAGCGACGCTCGCCAGGGCCGCGGCCGCGACGAGGCCCAGGCCGACGTTTGCGAGCGCATCGACGCCGAGGATGGCACCCACCAGCCCCACGACCAGGGCGACGCCGCCGATGACGGCCCGCACCTGCCAGAGCCGGATGCTGGCGAGCAGGACGATCAGCGCCAGGGCGAACCCGACGCCGGAGATCGCGTCGACCTTGAGGCCCGTGCCCGCCAGGCCCACCGCCACGAACCCGGCGGCGAGCAGCCCGCGCCAGCGGGTGCGCTCGACCTTGTCGCCCGCGAAGCCGAGCAGTGCGGGCAGCAGGGTGAGCGCGATGAGCACGGCCACGGCGACCGTTGCGGCAGCCGCGAGTCCCATTGCCGTGAGCATCGGGATGCCGGCCATG